>JACRIF010000050.1 GCA_016220125.1 Candidatus Peregrinibacteria bacterium | reverse complement strand
TATCGTGGCAAGACGGTGCTCGTTTATTTTTACCCCAAGGATATGACCCCCGGATGCACCGTGGAGGCCTGCTCTTTCCGTGATGCCATGAACGATCTCAAGGCCGCCGGAATCCAGGTGCTGGGCATCAGTGTGGATAGCGTGGAGAGCCACAGGAAATTCGCGGAGCACTATCATCTGAATTTCCCGATTTTATCCGATATGAACAAAAAAGTTGTTCAAGAATACGGGGTCTGGGGCGAGAAAAAATTTATGGGGGTCAAGTATGTTGGCACCAGCCGCGAATCGTTTTTGGTCGATGCGGAGGGGGTTGTTTCAAGGCATTATAAAAAAGTGAAACCGGCGACCCATGTGGCCGAAGTCATCCAGGATGCCCAAGGGCTGCGTGGATGATATGGGCTTGCAAAACGGGGCAAAAATATTAATATGAACGATAATAGATTTTTAATTTAATTTTATGAAAAAAATCAAAATTTTATCGGTGGCCCTGGTCGGCGTTTTATTTTTGGCGGCGTGTTCTAAGCCCGCCCCCAAAGTCGAAACGCCCACGCCCAAGGCGCCCGAGCAGGCCATGGTGTCCAAGTCGGATGTGGCACCGAATCCGACCCCCGTTCCCACAGAACCCGAATCCAAACCGTTGCCACTTCCCCCGTCCATGCCATCGCCCTCATCGCAGGCCACGGGGGTGGATGCCTGCGCGCTTTTCACAAGGAGCATGGCTGAAAGCTTGATCGGCAAGGTCACCATGGGCCCCATCGCCACCAGCCCCGATGGCGGCAGCAGCTGCTTTTATGTTGGTGAAAATTCCGCTGGAGCGACATTGATCGTGAAGCGCGCGGCCGACATGAAGAGCGCCCAGGATGCCTATGCGCAGGGCTTGGCGAAATTCAAGGCGCAAGCCGGTGTCGAACCCGAAAGTGTCTCGGGGTTGGGCGACGAGGCGTTCTGGTTGGGTGGCAAGCAAAATGCCCTCGGTGTCCGGATTGGACAGGCCTGGGTGGTGGTCGGTGCCCGAAATCCCAAGGGCGATGCCAAATCCGCTGTTCGGGCGGTGATGGAGCAGGTTTTGGGCAAACTGTAAAAAGAGGCCAACGCATCAATCATTTGAAAAGGCTGAACAAATAATTTGTTCAGCCTTTTCGTTGCGATGGGAATCGGTAAAATGTGGTGTTGAAATTTTCAACTTTTCCGTTTCGAACCACGATTCCCTCCGCTTTCAGGCGTTGGATTTTTTCAGCCGAGCCGTTGGCGAATCCGCCGAGGGAGCCATCCGATTTCACCACCTTGCAGCAGGGGAATCGATCGGGGTCGGGATTGATGTGCAACAGCTGCCCCACATAGCGGTAGCCCTTCGTTCCCATGGCATGGGCCAGTTCCTTGTAGGTGGTCACTTTGCCACGGGGGATTTGGAGGAGAAGCTGTTGGAGCCTGTGCATTGCCTCGGTGTTTTTCATGCATTCAATTATAAAGCCAGGCGATGGCGTGTTCAATGGGCAATGGCGGGGATGCCTCCATCCCAAGACCACCCCGGTCGCCTTAGGCGACCACCCCTCCTTCTCAAGGAGGGGAAACTTTGGAACGGGAATTTTATGCCGAAAGCTTAGCACAATTTGGAATCGAAGGAATCGCGCACGGCAGGGGGCACAAGCCCTTGGATGCGCATTGAAAGTTCAAGGCAAAATCGGGTCCGGGGCGGAGTGATCATGAAGATGATCAATGAAGGATGGAACGCTGGTTTTGAGTTCACGCAGCCCCGGCGGGTTTTTCAGCCATTTTTTGACCGCCCAAAAATGGCTGCCCGTCGCGGCGAGCGACAAAACAAACAAAAACAAAAAAATCCAGCTAATGGGTTTTCGCACAATGCTCATTGTCCACAGTTTAATTGGACTTCCACAAGCCATTTGGCTATCTTATTTTCGCTTTCCAAAACCTAACATCTAACACCTAAAACCTAAACTATGTCCTCCACCCTCACCCACATCCACGCCCGCGAAGTGCTCGATTCCCGTGGCAATCCCACGGTCGAAGTCGAAGTCGGTACGGGCACGCATTTCGCGAGCGCCATCGTTCCGAGTGGCGCTTCCACGGGCGCGCACGAGGCGGTTGAATTGCGCGACGGCGACAAGGCGCGCTACGGCGGGAATGGGGTGTTGAAGGCGGTGTCCAATGTGAACACCGAAATCCGAAAGGAGTTTTTGGGCGCCGAAGTCCACAATCAGCGCGGATTGGACGGACGGTTGATCCAGATGGACGGCACGCCGAACAAGGGTCGCCTGGGCGCCAACGCCATTCTCGGCTTCTCGCTCGCGGTTTCCAGGGTCGCGGCCATGCAGGAGGGGATTCCCTACTACCAGTATTTGGGCAACTTGGGCAACCGGGGCGAGGCGTTTCTTTTGCCCACACCCATGATGAACATTTTGAATGGCGGCAAGCACGCCATCAAATCCACCGATCTCCAGGAGTTCATGATCATGCCGGTGGGGGCGCCGAGTTTCAAGGAGGCGTTGCGCTACGGGGCCGAAACGTTCCATGCGCTCAAGAAGATCATCGCGGCCAAGGGCTATTCCACCTCCGTGGGCGATGAGGGCGGTTTTGCCCCAAGCTTGCCCCGCAACGAGGATGCGCTCAAGGTGATCATCGAGGCCATCGAGAAGGCGGGATACACGCCGGGAAAGGATATTGGCATCGCGATCGACGCGGCTTCCTCCGAAATCTATTCCGATGGCAAATACAGCCTCAAATCCGAGGGCCGTTCGCTCACCTCCGACCAGATGGTCGATTTCTACGAGGATCTGGTCGACCGTTTCCCCATCCTCTCGATCGAGGACGGTTTGGCCGAGGACGATTGGGACGGATGGAAGCTGATGACGGAAAGAATGGGCAAAAAAATCCAGATCGTGGGCGACGATTTGCTCGTCACGAACACCGAGCGCCTCAAGCGGGCGATCGACGGCAAGAATTGCAACTCCATTCTCATCAAGCTGAATCAGATCGGAACACTCACCGAGACCATCGACGCCATCCAAATGGCGCGCGAGGCGGGCTTCACCGCCGTGGTTTCCCATCGCAGCGGGGAATCCGAGGACACGAGCATTTCGGATTTGGTCGTGGGCATGGCCACGGGGCAGATCAAGACCGGCTCCCTGTGCCGCACCGATCGCGTGTGCAAATACAACCAACTTCTCCGCATCGAGGAGCGTTTGGGGAGCAAGGCGAAATACCAGGGCGCCATTCGGTAATCCAGTTTTTTATCTCGACCTTGTGAAGGGGTCCCTGACCATCTTATGGTTGGGGATCCTTTTTTGGGGAGGCGCTAATTGAACAATTTATTTGTTCAACAAAAAAATTCAGTTTAACTGGAGTTGATGGTTTTCCCGCTCTAGCCTCCTAACACCTAGCACCTAACACCTAACTCCTAGCCTAACGCCTTGAGCACGTTTTTCGCCTCCAGTTGCACCCGCTCGCTTTCATCGTGCAACAGGGGTTCATTGAGCGCGCGGACTTTCTCTGGATAAGTTTTGGCAAGGACCAAAAGCCCCTCGGCGGCCTTTTGCCGAATATCCTCGTCCGGGTCTTTGACAGCGGTTTCAATCAAGGCGAGGGCGAGGGCGGGGTCGGATTCGGCCAAGGGGGCGAGGGCGTAGGCGGCGTAGTTGTTCGCCAGGTTTTCGTGGTCTAAAAGCAGGTCGTGCAAGATGGGTGCGCCAAGCCAGGGGGCGATCTCGCAAAGCAGGTTGAGTTGGTGAACGGGTTCCAGGCTCATGGGGTCGCCGGATTTTCCCTCAAACAGTTCCATGAATAAGGAGCGGGCAATCTCTTTGTCCGCCATGGCCACGGCGCAGACGGCCTTGGTTCCGGCTTGGCGGACATGATGGTCGGGGTGCGCCTGGGCCAAACGGATGAGCGGCACGGCCAAGGCGGGGGCCATCTCGGCCAAAAGGGTCAATCCTTCGCCGGCCTCAAGCGCCACATGGGGGTTTTCGGATTTGAGCATCCGCTCAAGATTGTGGGCCATGGACGAGGCGTGGGCAGTGTCCACGGTTGTGGCAGGGGATACAGGCATGGGGTTTTGGGTATTAGTTATTTAAATATTATACATTATTTAGTTACAAATGTCAAAATTCAGGCCTTGCAAAGTCTTCAAACCCCTCTCCTAATTAAGAAATAATCCATCGAAGCGCGCAATCTAAAGTACTCTCAAAAGGTTCCCCTCGGCCATGTTCGGTGGTAACCTTTTTTCGCGATTTTTATTTGTAATAAATTTCAATGAAAACCAAAAGCCATATTTTAAAGAGGGGGGCGCTTTGTGTGGGGGTTCTTTTCGCGCTGACCGCCTGTGGCTCCTTCACTCCGGAATCGTCCAAGGATGTGGTCCAAAAGTTCAAGAAGGCCACCACCGAAATCAAGGCCGCCGATTTCGCAGTTGAGGGGACGATGGTCGGATTGGACAAGGGGGACAAGATCGATTTGAATGTCGGAGTGGGCGCCAAATTCGACCGCCGCGAGGGGGTTGATCGCAAGGGTGATCTGAAGCTCAAATTGGGCGGATCCATGGCCGCCGGCGGAAAATCCCTCAGTGGCGACGTCGATGTCGAGGTTCGCACCTTGGGCGACAATTTTTTCTTCAATATCGCCAAGTTGGATGCGGATGATCCGGCCATGGCCAAGTACAAGGAGATTATCGACGGCTACCGTGGGAAGTGGCTGAAGTTGGCCAGCGACTTCATTCCCGAGAGCCTCAAGCAATTCCAGAAAAAGGATGAGAAGGCCCTGGAAAGGGAAAAACAGCTCAAGGAATTGTTTGTGGGCATCGACTTGTTCGATGTGAACAAGGAGTTCGGGGTCGAAAGCCTGAATGGCAAAAAAGTGTACCACTATGGGGTCAAGCTCAACGAGGCCGGGCTCAAGGATTACGCGCGAAAGTCCGCCCGCGTGGACGGCCGCGAAATGTCCGACGCCGAAGTGGATCAATCGGTCTCCTTTGCCAGCACCGTCACCAATATTGAGTTGTGGATCGGGGCCGAGGATTATTACCTTTATAAGGGCGTGATCACGTTGTCCGGAGGCGAGGCGGAGAAGATGGGCAAATCGAAGTTGGATGTGACGTTCACGGGAAACAGCTACAATGCCGATCCGAAAATCGTTTCGCCCGAGAACCCCGAAAGTTTCAATCCCATCACCTTGATGATGCAGCTTCAATTGCTCAACCCTCCGGCAGAGGAGGCGCCCGCAAAGGATGAGGCGGTCATTGAGCCGGTGAAGGAGGTTGTTCCGGCCAAGAAAAAATAAGGCTCCTGTTCAATTGCGAAAAACCCTCCGATACCCATCGGAGGGTTTTTTTGTGGAATGGATTTTAGTCGGTTGCCTTTGCGGAGTCGGCGTTCTCAAGCTTTTTTCGAATGGCAAGGATTTGCGCCTCCAGGGTGAAGGTCAGGACCTCAAGTGACTGCTCGGGAACGTCCAGGTCGGACCTGGTGGCAACGGCTCCGGAAAGGTTGACCAGCCCCGAGTCCTCCAGGATTTGATGGAAAGGCTCGTCCCCGTCCCGAAGGGCCACGGGTTCCCCGGGTTTGTGCCGCGCGATGCGGTTCAGCATGTCGCGCGCCGAGAATTTTCGGCGCTTGGGATCGACGCCGATGGATTCGCGTTCATCGGCCGTTCGGATTTCCTTCTCAAGATGGGGAAGGGGACTGTTGTTTCGGAATTTGTTCATGGGATTGTGAGTTGAAACACACTATAAAACGTTTGTTTTTAAAGTCAACCCGTGACTTGTTCGCGAGTCGAAGTTGCGATAAGCTGAACAAGAATAAAAAATCATCCATGAGCTCGATTCATATCGTCTATGCCTCGGTGGGCGGAAACACGCAGATGGTCGTGGAGACAGTGGCCGATTTGCTGAAGTCAAAAGGGCATCGGGTGTCGTCCATGCGCGCGGAGCTGAGCGATCCGAAAGCGTTGTTGGATTGCGATGTGTGCGTGCTGGCGAGCCCCACGTACGGCCATGGCACCCTCGAGGCCGCCATGGACGAGTTTGTTCATAAAATGAAGGGGTTGAAATTGGGGGGTAAGCCCTGCGCGGTCATCGGTTTGGGCGATGCGAAGTACGAGCTCCAGTACCACCTCGAATCCGCTCCGAAGCTTGAAAAGGTGCTTACCGAGGCGGGTGGAAAAGTGCTGTTGCCCGCGCTCAGGATCAGCGGGACCCCCGTGATGCATTTGAAGGGATTGATCCCGGCGTGGGTGGAGAAGTTTTCCGCCGCCCTGAAATAACCCCTGTGAAAACTTGGAAACGTTGAAAATTTGAAAATTATCATGAGTTATTTAGTATTCAAGTTTTCAATTTTTCATTCTTGGTCGCAGTAGTCCCAATTATTCTAATCAAGCAATATGAGCCGAACCGTTCTGAAAGTCGCAGGCGAGTCTGGCATGGGCCTTTTGAGTGTCGGCCACATCGTGGCCAAGATGCTGAGGGGGATGGGGTTCTATGTCCATTCCGACCGGGAATATCCTTCGCTCATCAAGGGGGGGTCGTCCAATATGCAGATCGATTTTGGCCCGTCGCCCATCCGTTGCCTTTCCAAGGAGACGGATCTGGTGATCGCGCTGGATCGCGAGGGGTTGGTGGAGTATCTCGACACCATCAAGGAGGGCGGGGTGCTCGTGCATGGCTTTGAGCGCCATCATCTGATCAAGGACTTGCAGGAGAAGGCGGCCAAGCGCCACATCCACCTGTTGTACCTGCCGGCGCATTCAATCGCCCATGAGTTGGGCGGGGGCGAGTTGATGGTGAACATGGTGCTATTGGGGTTGATGTGGCGCGTGCTCGGGTTTCAGCTGAAGCCCCTTGAGGAGGCGATCACGGAGCAATTCGCGAAAAAGCCGAAACTGCTCGAAATCGATTTGAAATGCGTGCGCGCGGGCTACGAGGCCAAGGGGGTCGAGATTCCCGCCTATAAAATTCCGGTGCCAAAATCCAAGCCCGACCAGATACTGATCGATGGCAATATGGGCGTGGCGCTGGGAGCGATCAAGGCCGGGGTGAGGGCGTATTACGCCTACCCCATGAGCCCCTCGAGCTCGATTTTGACCTATCTTGCGAACTTTTCGCATGAAACCGGGATGGTGGTGAAACAGGCCGAGGACGAGATCACAGCCGCCCAGATGGCCGTGGGTTCCATGCACATGGGCACGCGCGCCCTGGTGGCAACCTCGGGCGGCGGATACGACTTGATGACCGAGACGGTTTCCATGGCAGGCATGATCGAGTGCCCGTTGGTGGTGGTGCTGTGCCAAAGGCCGGGTCCCGCCACCGGGTTGCCCACGTGGACTTCCCAGGGCGACCTTCAAATGGCGATCCACAGCGCGCATGGCGAATTCGCCAAGATCGTGCTCGCGGCCAGCGATCCGAAATCATGCTACGAGCTCACCCAGCAGGCCCTCAATTTGGCCGAGCGGTTCCAGGCACCGGTGGTCCCTTTGTCCGAAAAACAGGTGTGCGAATCCCAAGTCATGGTGAATCTGGAGGAGGGGGAGGCCATTGCAATCGAGCGCGGGTTGGTGACGGCGCCCAAGGAGCTGGCGGCGTTGAAATCGGCCGATCGATTCAGGCACACGGAAAACGGGGTCTCAAAACGCTGGATCCCCGGTTCCGCGCCCGCGGGCTACTACGCGAACAGCGACGAGCATCGCGAGGACGGCGTGCTCACCGAGGCGGCGGACGAGGCCAAGGCCATGATGGAAAAGCGCATGCGAAAGGTCGAGGCGATCCGCGAAGCCTTGCCCGATTCCGTGGTGTTCGGTCCCAAGAAAGCCGACATTTCCTTCGTGGGCTGGGGCAGCAGCAAAGGGGTGGCGCTCGATGCCATTGAAGCCTGCGCCGAGAAGGGGATCAAGGTGAACTATTTGCATTTCGACTACCTGTGGCCGTTGCGCGACGAGGCGTTCCGAAAATTCCACAAGGCGAACCCCAATATCCACATGCTGGAAAACAATTTCCAGGGCCAGCTGGCCGAACTTTTGGAGGGGAAAACGGGCCTCAAGTTCAAGGGCCGTTTTCTCAAGTACGACGGCCGGCCGTTTTACCTTGAGGAGGTGGTGGAGTACGCGGAAAAAAATAAATAGCGCATTCCAATAATCGATTTTCAATGTCCTATCAAAATCCCATTCCCGACTACCAGCTCCTTGCGGATCGCAAGCAGGAGTATATGAAATACGAGTCGAGCCAAAAGCTCACCTGGTGCGAGGGCTGCGGCAATTTCGGAATTCAGAAGGCGTTGGAGCGCGCTTTGGTGTTGGAGGGCATCACAACCAACAACGTGCTCATGTGCTTCGACATCGGTTGCCATGGCAACGGATCCGACAAGATCGCCGGCATCGGCGGCTACACGTTGCACGGCCTTCACGGCCGGATCATCAGCGCGGCCGCGGGCGCGGCGTTGGCGAACCCCCGTATCAAAGTGGTGGCCGAAGCGGGCGATGGCGGAACCTTCAGCGAAGGGCCGGGTCATTTGATCCATGCGGTGCGCAGCAACTACCCTATGCTTTTTATTTTGCACAACAACGAGAACTACGGCCTTACCACGGGGCAGGCCTCGGCCATGACCCGGAAGGGGTACCCGATGAACGGCTCGCCCGACGGCGTGGGGGCCGAACCCATCAACGCCTGCGACTTTGTGCTCGGGCTCAAGCCCAGTTTCGTGGCGCGCGCGTTTTCAAACGATGTGAGCCACATGACCGATGTCTTGCGCGCGGGGCTCCGGCACAACGGTTTCGCCTTTGTCGAGGTATTGCAAACCTGCCCCACCTACAACAAGGCCACGCCCGAGCCGTGGTATTGGGATAAATTGAGGCCGGTCGATCAGATCAAGGGCTACGATGCCTCGAACCTGAAAATGGCCCGCGAGGCCGCGCAGGATATGGACAAGGAGATCAAGGTCGGGGTCCTGTACCAGGATAAAAACAGCGTGAATTTTCTCGAACGGTTGCCCGGCCGGAAAGGGATCAAGACGGCTTTGGTCGATGAGGTAAAAGCCTTCGACATCGCCAAGCTGATTGGCCCCTATCGGTAAGATTAAATTTTCTATTGGTGGATGGCGTAGCATAGAGGATTGGCCACGGTCTTCAAATTTACGGTATAATAAAATCCTTTAACCAAAATCCTTAAATATGAGTAAAAAATTCCTCCGATCGGTTGCGGTCACTCTCATGCTGATGGCAGGGTTTTCGCCCGCATTGGCCAACACGTCCGCGGGCAATGGCTACAACGCGCCCGTCATTGTGTCCTCGCTCAATTTCACCGCCACCGTCATGCCCAATGGCGAGGTGATGACCTCGTGGGTTCCCTATGTGACCGAGGGGTTCAACTATTACAAGGTCGTCCGTTCGGCCGACAATTTGAATCCCGTGTATCCCGACGACGGATACATCTTTTACACGGACGATCCCGAAGCCCGTTCGTATCTGGATAAAAGCCCGCTTGCGGGAAAGGCCTACTACCGGGTCTGTTCCATTGCCAGCCCCAATCGCTATTGCAGCGAGGTGGTGGTCGTAGAGAATGGAAATGCGGCTGAGGCTCCGGCGGAAGTGAATCCGGATGTGGTCGTCACTCCCGCCACGCTCAAGCTGCTGGGTTCTGCCGAGCAGGGTTATGCCAAGCTGACCTGGGGAATCCAGGGCAAGGCTCCCTATGGCTTCAAGGTGTGCAAGAGCTCGGTGAACAAGGCGCCCACCTATCCGATCATGAAAGGCGATGCCTATCAATACTTGTCAGACCCCTTGGCTTCCGAAATGAAGGATACGACGGTGAGGGCGGGGCAGACTTACTACTACCGTGTGTGCCAGTACGACGGCAAGGGCGCCTGCGTCAGTTACAGCAATGCCGTGGCCGTCACCATGGCGACCGATGGCGTGACCGCCACCGAGGACAAACTCAATTCCCCCTATGCCGCGGAAGAGGCCCAGGGCATCAAGGTCGAGCCCGTGGTCGAAAAAGAGAGTGGCCTGAAGGATATTGAAAATCATTCCTACAAAGAGGCCATCGGGTACTTATTGAATAAAAAAGTTGTTCAAGGTTACGCCGACAAAACCTTCAAGCCTGACACTACCGTGAATCGCGCCGAATTCGTGAAAATGATTTTGGAGTCCAAGTACGGAAAGGACACCGTTGGAACCGAGAAGAATTGTTTTCGCGATGTGAAGGACGCCTGGTATTCGCCCTATGTCTGCATGGCCAAAAAAGACGGCGTGCTCAATGGTTACCCCGATGGGTCCTTCAAACCCTCGCGCGAGATCAGTTTCGCCGAGGCGGCCAAGGTATTGGCCGAATTGTATGGAATCCAAACCGTGAAAGGGGGCAATTGGTACGAGGGGTATGTGAAAGCGTTGCAGAAGAAAAAATACATTCCCCAAACAGTCACTGCCCCCGAAAAAAAACTCACGCGTGGTGAGGTGGCCGAGTTGTTGTGGCGTGTCGAGGAGCAGAAGACCGACCAACCCTCCTCCGAAATGATCGGTGGGTCGACGACCATGGATAGCGGAGCCTATGCGGGTTGGCAGGCGTTCGAGAAGAACGGCTATTCGTTCTACTATCCCTCGAATTGGTACCGTGGCCTCAAATCCTACGGCTGGGATATGCTTTCCGAGGAGAAGGATTACATCGACAATCTGAATGTCCAAAACTACATGGCCGTCGACACGTATGTCGCGACCTATGTCGCCAGCAAATCTGCGACCAGTGACTCCGCACTGATGACCAAACCTTGGTTCGGCCACCCCCAGGTGAGTGTGAAAACGCTCACGGTGAACGGGTTGCCGGCCTTGCGCCGTTCGTATCGGGCGCCCTCGGGCACGGTGGTCAACGGCCGCACCACGGGCGAGAACGAGATCATCATCCTCTATACTTATCGCAAGGGAAGCAACATCATCGCGCTTCAATACTTCAATGCCATGGGCGATGAGTCGTACGGGGTCGACCAGTTCGACAAGATTGCGATGAGCGTTCGTTAATTTGAGTCCGGATTGTGGGCCGAATGGTGGGCCGAATTGTTGAAGCCACCATACGGTCCACAACACGGCCCACCATTCGAAATTTATGGGCAACCTTTATTTATTCACCGGCGAGGAAACCTTTCTCCTTCACCAGCAGGTGCAGGCATGGAAGGAGGCGTTCCGGAAACGGGGCGAGGGCGACCTGAATTTGGCGGTGATCGATGGAAGCCGGACCGACGAGGCCGAACTTATTTCGCAGATCGAGACTATGCCGTTCCTGTCCGAGAAGCGCCTGGTCTTCATCGAAAACTTGCCCGAGGCGGCCAAAGCGACGGCAAAGGCCGAGGACAAGGAGGAGTCCGAGGAGGCGCCCTCCGCCGGAGGCCAGCGTCTGATCGATTATGTGGGGAAGATCCCCGAGACCAGCGTGGTGATTTTCGTTCAGGCCAAGCCGGACAAGCGCAAAAGTTTGTATAAAAAACTTGTTCAACACGCCGAGGTCAAAGAGTTCAAGGTGTTGGAGCCGGCGGCGCTGGCGCAATGGGTGCGCACGCAAGCCGCCAAGCGCCAAGCCTCCATCGATCCCCGGTCGGTCGAGCATTTGATCGGGCTGGTGGGGCCCAACTTGTGGCGGTTGGAGCAGGAGATCCAAAAGCTGTCGAATTACGCGGAGGGAAAGCCGATCACGATCGAGGCAATCGACGAATTGGTCATTCCCTCGCTCGAGGCCAATGTGTTCCATCTGACCGACGCGCTGGGGGCCAAGGACGCCCGCAAGGCCATCCGAAACCTGCATCAGGTGGTCGCCGCGGGCGAAAATTTGAGGCAAACCTTTTACATGATTGTTCGCCAATTCCGCTTGCTGCTTCAGGTGGCGGGATACCTTTCCAACTACCCCACGGCCACCGCGCAAAGTTTGGCGACCTCGCTCAAGATGCACCCGTTTGTGGCGCGCAACACCATGGGCCAGGCCAAGCATTTCAAGATGGCCGAGCTCAAGGCGGCCTACCGGAAACTGTTGGAGCTCGATTTGGCCATGAAGACGAGCAAGATCCAAACCACCACCGACAACCAGGACGAACTGACCATGGCGATCGAACAGTTCATGTTGGAGTTTTGCAAATGAAAAAGGACTCAGAAAACAGTGCGCAGAACACAGCTGACTTCTGAGTCCTGTGTCCTGAGTTCTGGTTCAGTGTTGGCTATTTGAATACCGTCAAAATCAAAACGCCCAGCAAAATCACATACACCGCGAAGGGTCGCAGGGTGTGTTTGTGGAGGAAGCGGATGAGCCAGTGGATGGCGGCGAGGCTCACCAAAAACGAGACGGTGATGCCGATCAGCGAAAAGGTGGGGTCCGGCCAGGGAACCGTGCCGTGGCGGAGCGAGAAAAGGGTGTAGACGTTCGCGGCCAAAATGGCCACGCCTCCGAGAAGGAACGAGAATTTCGCGGCCGTTTCGCGCGTCAGGCCCAGGAGCAAGCCCGCGCCAATGGTGGCGCCGGAGCGTGAGATGGACGGGACGAGGGCAATGGCTTGGGCAAGGCCCATCCAGACGGAGTTTTTGAGGGTGACGCTTTGGTGCTCGGCTTTGGTCGCCTTCCATTCCACGAACAGGTAAAAGGCTCCGCTGATGAGGAATCCGACTCCGATGCCAATGAGGCTTCGCGAGGAGGCGCCCATAAGCGCATCCTTGAAAAGCAGGCTGGCGATGATCGCGGGAATCGTGCCAAGGGAAAGCTTGATGAAGAGGTTGGAGGACCAATTGCGTTGGGTGATGGCTTGCCACACCCCTTTCACGACTTCGATCACATCGCGCCAGAAATAAACCAGGACCGCGAAAAGGGATCCGGCATGCAGGAAGATGTCGAACACCTCCATGCTTTGCGAGGTGGAGGAGAAGGGGAGTTTCACGAAGCGCTCCATCAGGACCAGATGGCCTGAGCTGGAGATGGGGAGGAATTCGGTGAGCCCCTGAAGGGCTCCCAACAGCACGGCGCTCATTTGGGGCGTGGCGTAGAATTTGGTCTGATAGGCGAAATTGGCCACAAGCCCCACCAGGATGTAGCGGGGGACTCGGCCGAGCATGACCGCCACGATGAATTTCGAGTAGGGCATTTCGAAAATGCCCGCGGCCCACGAGATCAGTTTGAAGGGCGAGGGGGTGTATCCGGCGATGATCACGCCCCAGAAGCCCCATTTTTTGATGAACTGCTCGGCATGGTCCAGCTTTTTTTGGCCGAAAAGCCACAGCACCACAGGGTGTCCCAGGGCTTTGCCCAGGAAATAGCAAACGGTGGTGCCAAGCAGGGTGGCCGGCACGACCATGAGCAGGATCATTTTGATATTGAGCCCGACCGAGGTGCCGAGCGCCATGAAAACCTCGGACGGAATGGGCAGGATGAATTGCTCGAAGGTGGTGAGCACGAATATTCCGAAGTAGCCGTGCGCAAGGATGATGCCTTTGGCGAATGCAATCAGGGGGTGCATGGGATTTTCATTACTGGGATAGGGTAGCAAATTCGAGGCTTATTGTCATCCTTCGGGGGAACACCTATAATCCACTCCGTAATCTTCATTGCTCATGAGAACACAAACCTTCGAGCGAATCAAAGACGCCATGCTCAAAGCGGTCCGAAAGGCCGGTTTCGAGGTGGATCCTTCCGAGCTTCGGTTCGAGCGCACCAAACAACTCAGCCATGGGCATTTCGCCACCAATATCGCCATGATGATCGCCGGAAAGTCGAAGCAGAATCCACGGGGGGTGGCCGAGGCGATTTTGAAAGAGATTGATCCAAAGCAGTTCACGCGGGTCGAGGTCGCAGGCCCTGGTTTTATTAATCTGTGGATTGAACAAAATTTTTATTCAAAGATCGCCTCTGCCATAGTTAAATCCGCGGATGATTTTATCCAGGGCGATCTCCCGCTGGGCGTGGCGAAGGGGACGATGGTCATCGACTATTCGCATCCCAACATCGCCAAGCCCATGGGGGTGCATCATCTGCTTTCCACCATCATCGGCGATTCCATCAAGAAAACGTATCGGCGGGTCGGCTGGAAGGTGGTGGCCGACAATTTCATCGGCGACATGGGCACCCAGTTCGGCAAATTGATCCACGCCATCAAGGCGTGGGGGAATTTGGCCGAGATCGAGAAAAATCCGATTCCCAGCTTGCTCAAACTGTATGTGCAATTCCACATCGAGGCCGACAAGGAT
>JACRIF010000051.1 GCA_016220125.1 Candidatus Peregrinibacteria bacterium | reverse complement strand
TCATGAGTGTTTTGTCGAGGTCGAAGGAATTCGATATGGCTCGATACCAAGTCTCGCAAAAGCATTAGGGTTAAGTGAACCAGCTATTGCAAGACGTCTTAAGGTCTTCGGAGTTCAGCCGATGGTGGGGAAGGACATCCAGAATCATCAATGTAATTTTTATCCTGAGCACATCGCGCGAGAAAAGTGCGCGGATCTTCTTGCTCCGCTGCCTAAGGCGGGCCCAAATGGATTAATTGAGATCGATGGTGTGAGCTATGGAACTTTATCAACTTTTACTGGTTTGTTAGGGCTTTCCATTACTGCCATCAAAGTGCGTATCCAGTCTTCAGGGGTTAAACCCATTCAAGGGAAAGATTCGAATGATCATTTGGCCGACCTCTACCCCGAACTCGCCTTGCGGAAACTTTGTAAAGATTTGATCGAGGCTCCAAAAGTGGGCCCAGATGGTTTTATTAAGATAGACGGGGTTCTACATGGGACCAGGCTATCTCTCGCCCGCTTCCTCGGGCTCGTAGAAAAAACCGTATCTGAACGCCTTGCCTCCTCGGGCCTCGGGCCGGTTCGTGGCAGGGGATGCAACGGAAAACTGACCGACCTCTAC
This sequence comes from Candidatus Peregrinibacteria bacterium, assembly GCA_016220125.1. Classification (GTDB taxonomy): domain Bacteria; phylum Patescibacteriota; class Gracilibacteria; order UM-FILTER-43-11; family UM-FILTER-43-11; genus FEN-1329. The sequence continues at coordinate 8,219 of JACRIF010000051.1, read as the reverse complement.
CCCGAGCCCGCCGCCCGCGAGGCTTGCAAGGATCTTTTAGTCTCCGCCAAAGGCGGATCCACCTCTGGTGGGAAGAAATCGAAAAAATGATCAAGCGCGCCACCTGCAAAACATGGGCTGAGTGGTTCGAGAAGCACGAGGGCGTGCGGATTTCGGAAGATACGATTCGCAACAAGCTCAAGGTGATAAGCAAAATTGGGGTGGATGGTAGGGACAGGTTGAAGCGTGTATTGAGGAATGCCTATTATTCCGAGTTCGCCGTCCGCGAGGCCTGCGCGGATCTTCTTCGTCCCTTGCCCCAGGCCGACGAATCCGACTTTTTCGAGTTGGAGGGGGTTCGTTATGGCTCTCGCTTGGCGTGGTCCCGTGAGCTTGGGATTTCAAATCAGACCATAGCAAGGCATCTTGGATCCGGCACCATTGTGCCTGTCGAAGGAAGGGACGCGGGTGGCAGAATCTTCGACTTCTACCCCGAGCCCGCCGTCCGCGCAGCCTGCGCCAACCTCCTTCGTTCCTTGCCCCAAGCGGATGAGAAGGGGTTTTTCAGCCTCGATGGAATTTGCTTCGGCACCGCTTTTGCTTGGTCGCATAAGCTGGGAATTTCAAGGCAGAGTGTCGAAAGGCGTATTCAAGCTTCCTCCGTTTCACCAGTTGAGGGGAAGGACTCGTTGGGCCGGATTCATGATTTCTACCCCGAGTCCGCGGTTCGCGCCGCCTGCACTGATCTCCTTAAGCCGCTTCCAAAGACTGAAAAGTCGGGATTTTTCGTTGTGGATGGCATCCGCCATGGCACCGTTGGGGCTTGGTCCCGCGAGCTTAGAGTCTCATCATCTGCCGTGACCTACCGCCTCCGTACGGTTTCAGTCGTCAGTGCCAAGGGAAAAGGAAGCCAAGGCAGGATTTTGGATTATTATTCCGAGCCCGCCGTCCGCGAGGCCTGTTCCGATTTCTTTGGTGAATTGCCCCAAGGGGACGAATCAGGTTTTTTTGAGATTGGTGGCATCCGCCATGGCACCATCAGTGCTTGGTCCCGGGAGCTCGAGATTTCCCAAAATTCAATCGCCTCTCGTCTTTCATCATCTGGCACCGATCCTTGCCTTGGCAGGACAAAAAGCGGTCAGTTGCACGACTTTTTTCCCGAAGCTGTTCTTCGCCAAGCCTGCGCTGACCTCCTTGGCCTGAGTCTCCCAGTTTGCGGTTCTGATGGTTTCGTGATGATCAATGGAATCCATCACGGAACTCGATGGGCACTCGCCCGTTTTTTAGGGGTTTCGACCCCCACAATCCGCTCCCGCCTCGCCTCTTCAGGCATAGCTCCTGTGGCGGGGAAGAGTAACCAAGGGAAACTCGTTGACCTCTACCCCGAACCCTCCGTCCGCGAGGCCTGCGCCGAGCTTTTAGCCAAGAAGAAAAAATGATCAAGCGCGCCACCTGCATAACATGGGCCAAGTGGTTTGAAAAGCACGAAGGGGTGCGGATTTCGGATGTAACAATCCGTAACAGGCTGAAAGTGGCGAGGAAGATTGGGGCGGAGGGGAGGGATAGGATGAGGCACGTGCTTGATAAGTCTTATTTTTCAGAGGCGGATGTCCGCGAGGTGTGCGCCGATCTGCTTGAGTCGGGCCTTGTTCAAGTGAGCCCGGACGGATTTGTGGATATTGATTTAATCCGTCACAGAACGATTTCGGCATTGGTTCGCCTGCTTGGGATTTCTCAGCCAACCATAAAATTCCGCATCAAATCCTCGGGCTTGAAACCGGTTTGCGGAAAGGGTCGTTCGGGCCGACCATGCAACCTCTATTCTGAGCTCGAAGTGCGGAAGCTTTGTGCCAACCTACTCGAACCCAATCTTATCGTGGTGGACTCAGGGGGGTTGGCGATGGTTGAAGGAGTTTGTCATGGGACCATCCCAGCCCTTGCTCGTTTGCTGGGGGTTTCTATCAAAGTCATCAAGTTCCGTATTCTATCCTCTGGCATCAAAGCCATCCACGGAAAGGATTCGATGGGCCATCCTGGCGAGTTGTACCCAGAGCCCGCTGTCCGCGAGCTGTGCGCCGATCGCCTGAATCCTGGCTTGATTCAAATAGGTGATGACGGTTTTGTGGAAATTGGCGGTATCCGCCACGGGACCAAAGAGTCTTTCGCCCGTCGATTCAAAATTTCTGCTTCGACAATCGCCCTTCGTCTCGCCTCCTCGGGGCTAGTGTCAGTCAAGGGCAGGAATGTGACGGGCAACCTCGTGGATCTCTTTCCCGAGCCGGAAATCCGTAAGCTCTGCGATGATCTGCTCAATCCCGAACTTGTCCGATTCATCCCCAGCAGCTTTATTGAGATCAATGGCATCAACCATGGGACGATCAAAATGTTTTCCCTCATGCTGGGGATATCCCGTGCGACAATCAAGTCCCGTCTCGGGATCTCCGGCACGAAGCCAGTCTGCGGGAGGGATAGTCACGGAAATTTATGTGACCTCTACCCCGAGCCCGCCGTCCGCGAGGCTTGCAAGGATCTGCTCAGGCGCAAGAAAAAATAACCCGCGTCCTCTCTGCCCCTTGCCCCTCAACCCCCCTTTCGCTATGATTTCCCTGATATGCTAATCCTGTGTCTAGTAGCTAGTGTCTAGTTGCTAGTGAGTTCGCTAGGCACTAAGCACCCGTCACTAGCCCCTATTATGGATTTCAAACTCGTCTCATCAATGCAACCCGCTGGCGACCAGCCAAAGGCCATCGAGGCCCTGGTCAAAGGTATTAAAAAGGGTCAGAAGCATCAAACCCTCATGGGGGTCACGGGCTCGGGCAAAACTTTCACGCTCGCCAATGTGATCCAACAGGTCCAGCGCCCCACGTTGGTGCTTTCGCACAACAAGACGCTCGCGGCCCAGCTGTGTTCCGAATTCAAAGACTTTTTCCCCGACAACGCGGTGTCGTATTTCGTCAGTTACTACGACTACTACCAGCCCGAGGCGTATTTGCCCGCGACCGACACCTATATAGAAAAGGACGCGTCCATCAACGAGGAGATCGACAAATACCGCCATGCCGCCACCCACAACCTGCTCACACGGAAGGATGTGCTGATCGTGGCCTCGGTGTCGGCCATCTACGGTTTGGGCGATGTGGCCAGCTACGAAGGCTTGGCCATCGAACTCAAGGTGGGCGATATGGTGAAGCGCGATAAGCTCCTCCGCAAGCTCACCGATCTGCAATACCACCGTTCCGACATGGAATTCAAGAACGGCATGTTCCATGTGCTGGGCGACACGGTCGAGATCATTCCCCCGAGCTCCGACAACATGATCCGCCTCGATTTCTTTGGCGATCTGCTCGATGGCATCCAGGAGGCCGACTCCTTCACGGGCGAAGTGCTCCGCGATTTGAAAGAGGTTAAAATTTTTCCGGCCAAGCACAACGTCACCACGCGCGAGGCGATCGAGAAGGGCGTGGCGCTCATCAGGGCCGATCTCGACGTGCGCCACAAGCAACTCTTGGGCATGGGCAAGATTGTCGAGGCCGAGCGCATCAAGACCCGCACCGAGTACGACATCGAGATGCTCATGGAAACGGGTTATTGCTCGGGGATCGAGAATTACGTGCGCTACATGAACAGTCGCGAGCCCGGTGAGCAGCCGGCCACCTTGCTCGACTACTTCCCCGACGATGCATTGATTTTCATCGACGAGTCGCACATCACCATTCCCCAGATCGGCGGCATGTTCAACGGCAATTATTCGCGCAAGCAGACGCTCATCGAGCACGGGTTCCGCCTGCCCAGCTCTCACGACAATCGCCCGCTCAAGTTCGACGAGTTCGAGGCGCATGTGAACCAGGGGGTCTACACCTCTGCCACGCCCGGAAAATACGAGTTCGAGCACACGCCCAAGGAATTTATCGCCGAGCAGATCATCCGCCCCACGGGCCTTATCGACCCCCCGATCGAGGTGCGCCCCACGGCCCACCAGATCGATGATTTGTTGGCCGAGATCCACAAGGTGCTCGAGCGCAATGAGCGCGTCCTCATAACCACGCTCACAAAGAAGTCGGCCGAAAAACTCACCGACTTCCTCCAAGAAGCGGATCTGAAGGTCCGCTACCTCCATTCCGAGATCGAAACGTTCGAGCGCATTGAGATCCTGCGCCAGCTCCGTCAGGGCGAAATCGACATCGTGGTGGGCATCAATTTGCTCCGCGAAGGCTTGGATCTGCCCGAGGTGTCCCTCGTGGCCATCCTGGATGCCGACAAGCAGGGGTTCCTGCGCTCGCGCGACGCCCTGATCCAGACGATTGGGCGCACCGCCCGAAACGTGAACGGAAAAGTGATCATGTACGGCGATGTGATGACCGATGCCATGAAGGGCGCAATCGGCGAAACCGATCGCCGTCGCAAGATCCAAGTGGCCTACAATGAAAAGCACGGCATCACCCCGCAAACCATTGTGAAGAAGATCCACAACATTCAAGAGACCGGCCACAAGCCGACCAAAAAATACAGCAAGGATGAGGTGCCGGCCGAGGAGTTGCCGCGCTTGATCCGCGAGCTCAAGAACCAAATGGAAATCGCGGCCGAGAACCTGGAGTTCGAGAAGGCCTCCGAGCTGCGCGACCAGATCGAGGAGCTGGAAACCAGTGGGAAATAATTGCGTACGGAGGCATAAAATGGTAATTTCCTAGTCCGAAATCCATTAATCGCCTTGAGTCTATGGCCAACGAGAAAGTGCGCTTCCGCGAACCGGTTCCTGGCGAGGACGAGGAGCATGCGTATGAGGAGGACCGAACGAAGGTGGTGGTGATCGTCAGGAGGGGGTTGTCTCGCCATCTGGCTGAAACCGGGTTTTTGTCGAAATACAAGGTTGAAACCATTGTGGAGGCGGTCCGGAAGTCAAATGCCGCCGCCCGTGAATTCATGGAGTTGGCGCTCAAGCATAAAGGGCTCGCGACCCAAGACCTCGACAAGCTATGCGAGGCTATCCTGGGGGCTATTGAGAAGGATCACGGTGCGGCGCAGGGGTTTATGTCGAATCCAGAAGCGTTTTTGCAGATGATGGGCCCTAAAAAAATGCGCGAGGCGCTCTATGCCGCTATTTTTAGGTACGACAGCTGCAGGGATTATTTTTTGGGCCATTACAAAGCCAGGTTTTTTGGGATGAAGGTTGCCCAAGAGGTGTATTTGAAAATTGGCCCCTTCGATCAGCCTGTTTCGCGATTGGCTAATTAGACTTAATTCCCAATGAAAGAGCGTCCATCCCATCCTCAGGAGCCTTTTTTGCATCCGCGCATCCTCGAAATGGATCGGACACGAACAGTGATCAAGGTGAATTTTGCGGCTCATCGCGCCGAGCGGGAGCTGTGCGACAAGCACCATGCCCGGAATCTATATGAGGTGGTCCATGCGTCCGACGAGGGTGCGATGGAGTTTTTATCCACGGTCGAGCGATACAAGGCCAATGATCCGGAGTATGTTTCGCAACCCATTGTTGCCGCTATTCTGGCGGGCCGTGAACGGTTCGAGTTTTTCATGAAGAATCCGCATCGGTTCAGGCGGGTGATGGTCAAATCCCAATTTGAGGATGCGCTGTGCTCGCTTGTGAAAAACGATGTGGCCTCGGCCTGTTACTTTTTGGGCCATCCTGAGAAGTTCAAGTGGGTCGGGGGGTACAAGCGGGCCAAGGCCCTCGCGGACGAGTCCATTCGCAGATCGGCTGATCAGTCGCCCCAAAAGAGTGAAGAGAGATAGGGGGGCACGTCCCCGGCCATTGAAAAAGGCCTGCCATTTCATCAAGAAGTGCGACAGGCCCATTTCGTTTGTTTTGGTTTTTGTTTTGATTAAGTCAGGTTGGCTACTATGAGATTTACAATCGTCGGCGCCAACAGGCCGATGATTAGACCGATCACAGCTCCGATAATGGCCTTGCGGGCCTTCGAGACCTTCGCCTCGTCGCCGGCAGCCGTTGCGTATAGCACGCCGCCCCAGATCATGATCAGGATCGAAACCGCAGCGACCAGCTTGCTGAGGAGGGAAATGCTGGTCTGAACCAGTCCTCCGATGTCCTTTCCGGCCGAAGCACCAGAACCCTCGAGCAGGGCGGCGTCTTTTCCATCGCAGTTCTCGTCGATTCCATTGTCCGCCACATCAAACGCTTGGGGGTTCACCTGGGGTCCTCGCACCGAGGTCGTGACCTTGGAGGGGTCGTAGACTCCGCTGTTGGCGCCAATGATGATGTCGTCGCAACGGGTGGGCTCCGCTCCTTTTTTGAAATTGAGTCCAAGGCATTTTTCGCCTTCGGTCAGTTTGTCCTGTCCCTTCAGGTACACGTTGTAGTAGTCCTGCCATTGAACCGCGCCCGCGTTTCCGTTTTCGGCGTAGGGAACATCGGGGGCGATCAGTTTCATGGCTGAGTTCGGGATGGCGATGAATCCATCGGCATCTTTGTCACAATCGGTGGCGGCCAATGTTACAGGTGTAACAAAAAAGCCGATCGCAAATGCAATGGAGAGAAGTGAACCGAATTGTCGGAAAGAGAATTTCATACGGAATTTGTTTGTTCAAAAAAAGTATACAAAATCCAAAATGTTACACAAGTGATTTGGATGCAAAAGGAATAGACGCATACTTTATTTGTGATTTAATAATAGGTTCCATCAGAGTGCGTTTGCCAAAGCTCCCAAAAGGAGGCGGGCGGTCAACGATACGACCAGCCCAACGGTGCTCCAGAACAGGAGTCGCTTGGCCTTCTGGAGTTTTTCCTCTTCACCGACGGCCGTGGCATATCGGATTCCACCGACGATCAACAGAAGGGTCGCAACCGCAATGACACCGGTCGTCCCCAGGGTGGCGACCTTAAGGAGGATTTCCGAAATAGGGGTGTTCGCATTCACAACATTTGCGGGGATTGTTACACATCCGATCGAGGGGTCGGCCATGGTGCCATCCGAACAGGGGGTGAGCTCCTGCGCATGCGCCACTGGCAATCCAAGTCCGGCAATAATGGAGGAAAAGATTTTTTTCATAATTATATTACTGGCATAAGGTTTTCTCACTTGAGACTTGCGCTTGTGACTTGAGACTATAGGAAGTAATTCACCACATTGTTCACAATCACATACGCAAACGCTCCGATCACAAGGCCGATGATCGAGGTTTTGAAGGCGGCGCGCGCCTTGCTCAGTTTCTCGGTTTCCCCTTGTGCGGTAACAAACAGGAATCCGGCATACGTCATCATGAGCACGGCGAAGGTGCCAATGGATCCGACCAAAATGTTGGTCGCGTTGTTGATGACGGTTGGCACATCGCTCAGATTCCCCGCGGTTCCCTCGGTGGGTTTGTGCAGGGTGCGAATGAGCACACCGGAGAACAGAACGATGGTCACGGCGATCAAGGATCCGAAGATCATTTGCTTCCCCTGATTGATGCGCTCCTCGTTGCCCATGGAGGCGGCATAGAAGAACGCGCCCAGCACAATGAAGAGAACGGCCAAGGCTATAAGTACTTGTGAACCATAATTCCATATCAGTGAAACCAAGTCGCCAAAGGTGGAGACTTCGCCCAGGGGGGTTTGGGTGGTTTGCTGGGCGAAGGCGGTAATTGGGCTCAGGAGCCCCAGCAGTCCAGCCATGCCCGCGATGATTTTGGCGATGGATTTATTCATTCTCTTTTTTATTGGAACGGCTGCGGTTTTGTTTTTTCTTGGCCTGTTTTTCCACTCCTTCAATGTTTTCAAGTGTCTCCTTATCCTCCTCATCGGCTAGGGTTTCGGCATTCGTTGCTTTGTTGGTTTGAACCGTTTCAACGGCTTGGATCTTGTCTTTTTGAGCTTCGATTGTGACTGTCGGCTCAAGCGTGACTTGGGTTTGAGCTCCGGCAGCCTCACCTATTCGGTCGCCCATTTGGCCACCCATTTGACCCCCAATTGCAATGTTTTCCTTCTCATGGATTTCGGTCAGAATTCGGGTTGCTTCGGGATCGTCATGCGAGGCGCGTTCCTCGATTTCATGGCGAACGGCCATGAGGGTTTGGCGTTCCGAGGAGGGGGGCATTTGTTCGGCGGAGGCAAGTTTCTCGATCGCCTTTCCGTGCATATTGCGAGTGGCCGATGCCTTTCCGGCGGCGAGGCCAAGCATGTCACGCAAGGGGGTGAGCGCCAACTGTTCAGGCAATGCGGTGGACCCCGGCATTAGTGTGGGTCCTCGGGATTCGGTGGCCCTCAACGTGGCTGGAACCGCCGT
>JACRIF010000048.1 GCA_016220125.1 Candidatus Peregrinibacteria bacterium | reverse complement strand
CCGCGGCCCCGGTGCCGGATGTTCGATCTGCGGTGAGCAAATCTGGCTATTATAGGCGAAGGGGGCTGATGGCGCAAGCTATTGGGCTTGCCTGAGCCAAGGAACGGTGTTGGTGTATAACTTTTTTGCTCGGGGGAGAAATAAATTTTACAGGGACTAAAAAGAAAAAGAAGGCACTTGATCAAAAATCAATTGGGTGGTTAAATAGTCGCCGTTATCCGCTAACCCGACAAAGCATGCCCAACCCCAATGCCCCCAAAGTGTTCATCAACCCTCTCGATGAAAAACTGAACAACCCCGACGAGCTTGAAATCCCGGAAGCCAAGCAGTCTATCGTCGAACTCTTGCGCCGAAGGGCCGGAAAAGGCTTGAGCCATCGCGAAGAGGCCGAGGACGCATTCGCCCTCAGCGTTTCCGAAGAAAATGAAATCCCGAACCCGGAGGAGCTTTTGATGGCGAAAGAAACCTCCAAAAGGAATGAGGATGTGCAACTAAACTAAGTCTTGGAATAGCAATCCCAAAAAACCCCTCTGGCCACGCCATGAGGGGTTTTTAAATTATTACGAATCCTCCTTCTCTAATTTTTCCCTCAATTCAACCAAAACGGTCTTCAGCGCGGGAAGGGTGGCCAGCTCTGGATCGGTCTCAGTCAGGTGTTCGGCGGCTTTGCGAACCCGCGAAACCAGCACCCCATTTGTCATCGAAGCGATTTTGAGGTCGGGAATGCCCGACTGCTTAACTCCATACACTTCTCCTGGACCTCGCAATTTCAAATCGATCTCGGCCAGCATAAATCCATCGGTGTGGTCCACCATCGCCCTCAAACGGGCCACCGTGGGCTCGGAGGCGTTTTCCGTGCACAAAAAACAATAGGATTTCTGGCTCCCACGCCCCACACGGCCTCGGAACTGGTGCAATTGGGAAAGCCCGAAACGATCCGCGCCTTCGATCAGCATGACCGTGGCATTGGGAATGTCGATACCAACCTCGATCACCGAAGTAGAGACCAAAATATCGAATTTACGATCCTTGAAATCCTGCATAGTCTGGACTTTGTCCTCCGATTTCATGCGCCCATGCAAAAGCCCAATCTTGAATAGAGGGAAAATAAGGCGCAACCGCTCGGATTCCTGGGTGGCGGATTTCACCTCAAGGGTGTCGGATTCATCGATCAGGGGACAAATCACGAACACCTGCTCCCCTTTTTGGATCAAAGTGGCGATGAACTGGTTCATTTTTCCCCTCAGCTCGGGTGGCACCACCTTGGTCTCGATGGGCTGTCGACCCGGAGGCATCTCGTTCAAAACGGAAAGGTCGTGGTCGCCATACGCCACCATCGCGAGCGTCCGTGGAATGGGGGTGGCCGTCATGTGCAAAATATGCGGGGCGCCCTGCCGCACCAACACCTCGCGCTGCTTCACGCCAAAACGGTGTTGCTCGTCCACAATCGCCAACCCCAACTTTTGGAATCGGATGGATTCCTGCACCAGCGAATGGGTGCCGATCGCGATGTCCGTGGTGCCATCGGCCAGGGAATCCTGGATCTCCTTTTTTTCCTTGGGCTTGAGCGAGCCGATCAACAGTTGGAGGCGAATCGGCTTTTGGCGAGGAAATTGAGCCTCGTAACCAGCCACGAATTTCGATAGGGAAACCATGTGCTGCCGCGCCAAAACCTCGGTCGGCGCCAAAATAGCCGCCTGGTAGCCGTGGACCACCGCATTCAAAAGCGCCACGGCGGCCACCACCGTTTTCCCGGAGCCCACATCGCCCTCCAAAAGCCTCATCATGGGGTAGGGTTTCTCGAAATCCCGCAGAATTTCGAACATGGCCACCTTCTGGGCGCCGGTGGGCGTGAATGGAAGCGTGGAAAGAAAATGTTTCACAAAATCCACATCCATTTTCACCTCGTGGATCGGGCTGTCTTTCGGCCGGCTCCTCTGCCATTCAAGTTTTCTCAAAACCGCGTTGAGTTGGAGCAAAAAAAGCTCCTCGTAGGCCAACCGGTCCTTGGCTTGGGCCAGTTTTTCCTTGGTGGTCGGAAAATGAATCTCCCGCACCGCCTCGGCCTTGGGAATCAGGTGCTCCTCGGCCACGATGTCCTCAGGCAATAGTTCTTCGAATTTGGAGGCCTCGTGAAGCAAGGGGTAAAGTTTGTTTCGAATCCATCGGGACGAGATCACGCCATGCTCGGGGTACACCGGAATCAGGCCCGCGGTGTGCAACTGCATTTCCTTCACCGCCTCAACCTCGGGGCTTTGGATCGTGATGCGCCCGTATTGAAGCTGAATCTTGCCCGACAAAATCACTTGGGTGTCCATGGGCAACGTGCGGACCAAAAACGGCTGGTTGAACCACACGACCTCGGCCCCATTGCCATCCTCGTCGAAAAAAAGGCATTTGGTCAAATTCATGCGCCCCTTCACACGAGAACTTTGGAGGCCAGTGAGGGCGCCTTTCAGGGTCGCCTTCTCACCGTCTTTGACCTCATTCAGCTTCTTGAGCTTCGAAAGGTCATCGTAGGCACGTGGGAAATACAGCAGAAAATCCTCTACGGTATGAAGCTCCATTTCCGCCAGCGCCTTCAGGTATTCGGGCTTGGTGCTGAACGCCGATGATAAGGGGGTTTTGAGATCCATGATGTTTCAGTCGAATTATAACAGACCAAACATCGCATCCGTAGGGACATATTGGAAAATAGGGTAATGGGGCACAACCAAGCCCTACCCCTAATTTTTACCACCCGTTGTCCATTGCCTTTTCCCTCGGAATTTGCTATAATATTTAGATATTTTCAAAAAAGGAACATGAGAAATTATTACAAAATGTTCAAGGACGCGGTCCTGAAGCCCGAAATTCAGAAAAAACTCAACCAACCGCTCTCTGCGGAGGCATTGGCCAAGGAGCATGAGGAGTTTTTGGAAACGCTAATCGCCAAATTGGAGAAAAAGGAGTTGGATCCGTTGAACTCGCAAACACTCTACAACCGACCTGTGTACGACAAGCTGAGCGAATCCGAGCAGGAAAAAACCGACCTCACCGCCATCAACCTGATGGGGGTCATTCGCCAGATCGAACAGCTCTGGAAACTGGAGCACACCAAGAGCTTCCAAATCCAGAACCTGGTCGAAACTGTCTGGCAGATGAAATCGAAATTCGAGGAGTTGCATGGGGACGTTTACATCATTTGAGCTGCAGCACTAACACCTAAAACCTAGAACCTAGCCACTAAGTATGGGTCTGGAAGACACCGCACCATCGGGAGGGGGTTACCACAAGCCGCTAACGGCGAAGCAGAAGAAACAGATGATCGAGCGGTGGAAACAGTCCGAATCCATCCGCGGCCTGACCAACAAGCACCACGAGGAGCATGAGGTTCCTATCGCGGAAGAGGAATTGCTGAAGGATCTCGAAAAAATCGAAAAACCCGCGCAACCCAATAAACCTTGAATACGAATCACTAACACCTAACACCTAACTCCTACCACCTAAACAATGAACTCCATCGAAAGCACCATCATCGAACTGGTGAATTCCAATCGCTTCCTGTCGGAAGACTTGAAAAAACGCTACATCGTGGCCATGTTCCTCATGGAATACGACAAGCAAGAGGAATACCTGAAGCTCCTGCAGGCCTTCACTCGTCGTTGCGAGGAGATGGACCGGGGAATTTTCATCGTCCATCCGACCGAAGCGGGAACCATGCTCCGCACCTACGAGCAGACTAAGGCCGATATCCTGAAAAAAATTGGAGTCAACAATACCAACCATAATCAATTGCAATAATGGGACTCATCGATCAAATCAAAGGGGGTTTCGAGGGGTTGAACAAGCCTCCGGAGCTCGACAAAACCAAAAAGGCGCTGGAGGAGCTGAAAGGCCAAATCAACGCCGCCCAAATCGACGTGGCGCTCCCCAAACTCCGCGAGTCGTTCATGAAGGATCTGGACGAATTGGGAATGGTCGACGAGAAAAAACGCGCCGAATACTGGGGCCAGGTGGAAACCGTGGTGCGCACAGAGGCGCTCAAGGAAACGCCTGAGTTCAAAAACCTGAACGCGTTCATCGACAACCCGCAAAACCTGGCGGGCCTGCCCGAACTGATCAAGGAAAAAGACCCCGCTAAAACGGTCAACGGTTGGTTCGACAAACTGCCGGGGGGATCGTTGCTCAAGGGGGGTTTGGCGGCCATGCTATTGAACTGGGCCAACGACATGAAAAAGGATGGAAAGGACTCATTTTTCGGAACCCAACTCAAAAAACTGGCCAACTGGCTGGGAAGCGAGAAGAAGGATGATAAAACTGAAGCCAAGGAGGCGGAAAAAACCCTGGCCGATTCGCTGGTTAAAAAATTCAGCGACAAAGGCTTGATCCTCGAGGCATCCGGAGCAACCGCGGGAATCGCGGATCTGGCCAAAGACGATATCAAGGACGACAAACTGACAAAACTCGTGGATACGGCATTGGAGGCGAATGGTTTGCTGACCAAGCTGTACGCCGCGATCAAGCCCAAGGAAAGCCTCGATCAAAAATTCAAATTCAAGCTCACCGACATCCGTTTGCAGAAAAATTTCAGCGAGGAGCAAGTCGGAACCCTGGTTTCGGCCCTGAAAAATGACAAGGACAGTCCCTATCAAGTGGCGGAAGGTTTGGACGGCGCCCGAAAACTTTTGGACGCGGCCCTCGCTATGAAAGACGGCAAACTGAATGAGGCCTTGGCCACCTTCAAGAAACCCGAAAAGGCACTCGAAAAAAAGGAAAGCTAAAACCTAACAACTATCCCCTAAAATGTCCGACACGGTTTTGAACATCACCGACAGGGAGTTGCTCGCCAAGCTGAAGGCAAGCCACATTGCCGATGCGCAAAAAGGCCAGCTCGAGGCTTTGATTCCGAAAATGAGCGAACCCGAAAAAGCGGAGCTCATGAGTCTTATCGACCGCTCCCATGAGGAGCATGAAAAGGCCTCGAAATCCTACAATGAGAGCCTCGATAATCTGGGCAAGGAGTTCAAGCAAAAATTGAGAAAGGAGGACAAGGGGTTCCGCAAGGACTTGGAAAGCATCGAAAGAAACGAAACCAGACAAGCTCTTGAAGCGGTGCAGGCTGAGGCAAAAGGCATTGAATTCCAACCAAAACCCGCTAAAAACGGGGTCAATGGGCACAAAGGCCACT
>JACRIF010000003.1 GCA_016220125.1 Candidatus Peregrinibacteria bacterium | reverse complement strand
TCTTTTCCTCGTATTCCTTTCGGATCGCCACCAGTTTTTGGGTTGATCCCTCCGCCCATTTGCTCATGCGCTCATACTGGTGCTTGTCCTCATGGTCCGCATGGCCGTCCTCAAGCTTTTTTTTAAGATGGGTGGTCGCTTTGACCACGCCCTTGATCCTTTTGGCGATCTCCCGGCCCTCTGTCACAATCCGAATCAGGGAATGATTCAGTTCGTGGTGCTGATCTTTGCTCTCAGCACTTTTATTGGTTTGCATTTCCATGCGATGGGAAGGTTAAGAGGGGGTGGACTTCAAAAAAGGCTTTCAAACCCTGTTCCACATGGAAAAAAGGGTGCAAGACGGATCAGGGCGAAATTCCCGATCAGGCGGTCATGCGGCTGACATCGGCGATTGAAGCCGAGCTGAAGAAAGATGCCTTTGGATTGATGGATTTCAGGGATTGGAATTTTTCCATGAATTCCTGGCGCATTTTTTCAATTTCGCCCTTGGTCTGCTCAACCCAGTTTTTCGCGATCTGGTACAGGGCCTTGTCCTTTTCGGGCAGGGTTCCCTGTTTTTCCTGGCTTTCATATTTTGTGGCGATCAGTTTGGCGGCCTCGAAAAGCTCCATGATCTCTTTTCCATTCTGATTGAGCTTGGCAAGATCCTGGTTCAGGGCCTCGGCTTTGGTCAACTTGGGTTTTTCCTCCTGAAGTTGGGGGACGGGCATTCTTTCGTTCATAGGGTTTGGGAGATTAGAATTAGGCAACTTTGTTCCTGGGCGCTCACTTTATATCCAAATTTTCATTTGAATACAAGGTATTTTTTCCTTGAGACCTAACGTTTGGCTGTGTTGTCCATCTTTTGGAACAGCACCGCCAGCTTCACCACCTCGGGATCCTTGAGCACTTTGGATCGCTTGTTGATGGTTTTTAATCGCTTGGTCCACATGTCGAACTCCAGTTTCAGCTGTCCCAGCCGATTGACTGCGCTTTTCGCGGTTTTGACATGGTTGAAGACTTCCAAATGGTCCTTCAGGTCCACCTTTGCCCGCCGGCTAATTTTTTTGGACTCCTTTAATTTCCCCCTGACCTCCTCAATGGTGCTGGCGAGGCCTTTGAATTCCTCGATGGCATCGCGGATTTTTTCCTCCAACTCGGCCACCTCGAGCTGAGTTGCCTCCAACGCCTCCCTCTGGAACGCCTCTTTCGCATTCGCCACTTCCAGCGAATCCTGGGCGCTCGCCTCAAACGCGTCCTGAAGCTCCTCTTCGATTCCAAGCTCGGTGGAAAGCGAAGGCATCCGCTCTTCCGCATGGACGAGCCCCTCCAGTTGGTCGCGAGTGGTCTCCGCGCACAGGCCGAGATCATTTTCGACACTGCTCAAGGTTCGCCTGAGGGGGTTCGGCGCCAATTCCTCTTTTTTGGGTGATTTTTCGGACATGGGGGCAAAGTTAAATAACAAGATTGAGGTTATACCCTTGCGGGCATTCACTGTCAATTTTTTGACTACAGATATTTACGGCCTTTCAATTCCTCGGGCAGGTATTCCTGGCCCGCGCTGTCTTCCAATGGGGTGTATTTGTAGCCTTTTCCGTAGTTCAGGTCCTTCATCAGCTTGGTGGGCGCGTTGCGGATGTGCAACGGCACTCCCAGATTTCCGAATTTTTCCACATCGGCCCGGGCTTTCCCATAGGCCTGGTAGGCGGCGATGGATTTTTTGGTCTTGGCCAAATAGATAACGAGTTGGGTCAGGTGAACATTGCATTCGGGCATGCCGATTTTGTGGCATGCCTCGAACACGCTTTCGGCCAGCACCAGGGCAAAGTTGTCGGCCAGTCCCACGTCCTCGGCCGCGAAGCGCAGAAGGCGGCGCGCGATGTAGGTGGGGTCCTCGCCGGCCTCGAGCATGCGCACGAGCCAGTACACCGAGGCATCGGCATCGCCCCCGCGCATGGATTTGTGCAGGGCCGAGATGATGTTGTAATGCTCCTCGCCCGCGCGGTCGTACATCAGATGGGCTTTCTGGATCGCCTGTTTCACCAATTCGGGCGTGATCGCCTTATTCTGCTTGGCGCACAGCTCCAGAATGTTCAGGGCCGAGCGCGCGTCGCCGTTCGCCAAATTGGCGATGAGGCCGACCACCGACTCCTCGATTTTGACTTGATCGTTTCCCAAGCCGTTCACTTTGTCCTCCAGCGCGCGTTTCAAGATCCGTTGCAGGTGCTCCTCGGTGTGGCGATGCAACACGAACACCCGCATGCGCGAAATCAGAGCGGAATTCACCTCGAAACTCGGATTCTCGGTGGTGGCGCCGATCAGCACAATGGTTCCCGTCTCCACATGGGGCAACAATCCGTCCTGCTGGCTTTTGTTCCAGCGGTGGATCTCGTCGATGAACAAGATGGTTTTGGTGCCCAATCGCTTGTTCTGCTGGGCGCGCTCGATGATTTCCCGCAATTCCTTCACCCCGCTTTCCACGGCGCTCAGCTTGATGAAGTCGGAATGGGTCTGGTTGGCGATGACCGAGGCCAACGTGGTTTTTCCGCTCCCGGGCGGGCCCCAGAGCAACATGCTGAAGACGCTGTCGGTCGCGATGGCCGAGCGGAGCAGGGAATTTTCGCCCACCAGCTCCTCCTGGCCGAAAAAATCCTCCAAGGTTTTGGGGCGCATGCGGTCGGCCAGCGGTGTGGAAATGTTTTGGTTCATTGGTGAAAGCCATTATAGCATTTATTATTTTGTTTTTTTCTTTTTTTTGCCGCTCAAGCCGCGGGGCTGGGGGCTTTTCACCGCCGAAAAGCCCCCGGAAAAGGCGCCTGGGGGTTTATGATTCACCTCCCGGCGTTTCACATTTCTCCAGCGATGCCGTTCAACATAAACCCCCGGGTCCCCCCGGTG
>JACRIF010000047.1 GCA_016220125.1 Candidatus Peregrinibacteria bacterium | reverse complement strand
CGGCGAGGATGGTGGAGAAGAATCCAAGTATCTTGAACTACGGCTTTGACAACATCGACGGGAAACTGAGTGGGCTGAAGGCAAGGGGCTTCGAGAAACCAGAGAGGCTAGTGGAAAAATTTTCGGCCATCTTTGCCTACGGCTTTGACAACATCGACGGGAAACTGAGTGGGCTGAAGGCAAGGGGCTTCACAAAACCAACGAAGATAGTAGAGAGGAGCCCAAGTATCCTGGCTTACAGTTTCGAGAACATTGACGAGAAACTGAAGCGGTTGAGAGAGATGGGTTTCGCAGAACCCGTAAGGCTAGTGGAGAAATTCCCAGGCATCCTAAGTCTGAGCCTCGATAACATCAACGATAAACTGAAGGGGCTGAAGACCCGAGGTTTCGATAAACCAGTGAAGCTAGTCGAGAGAAAACCTGTAATCGTAGGTCTAAATTTCAAGAACATCGATTGGAAAATGAAAATGCTCAGCCGGTTAATTTCTCTTTATAATCTTCCCTTTACTGTCACAGGCATGATGGAACGGCACACTGCCTTCTTCGGTATAAAAAATGACAAACTCAGGATTTTGACACGGATCGCGAAAGAAGCCAGCCATCGGTTGGAAGAGGTGGACAATGGGCTAATCAAGCAACTGCTTTTCGCCAACCTAGAAGACGAGATTATCGCCTCGCGCCAGAAACCAGGGATGAATCCAAAGGAGCTCCTGTTCGCAATTGGGACCGTAAAAAAACGCCAACTTTCAAGAGAAGAAAAGCGGGAAATTATTGAAACGCTCCCCAAGGAAGACAAGGTGAAACGCCGATATTTCAGGGGGTACCCAAAATAATCTAATTGTATTCCAATTAGTGATGAAGTGAGCTTAGGGAAGATCGATTCCGCCCTTTGACCACGGGTTGCATCGAAGGATGCGCCAAAGGCTTTTCAGGATGCCTCGGACGAATCCATTTTTTTCAAACGAGAGCCTTGAGTACTCCGAACAACTAGGCGTGTATTTGCAATAGCCATGGGGAAAAAGACTTTTGGACCAAAAACTATGGTCAGGAGAAAACAACCTTTGATACCCCTTAACCAATCGAATCGCCAATCGACGAGGCAGGTGACAAAGCCATCGAATCAGACCCATATCCTAGAAATAATTCTGCGGATTGTATTTCACGCCGTTGATGCGGACTTCGAAGTGGAGATGGATGCCCGTGGGGCCGCGCACGTTGCCGGAATTGCCCATCCACGAGATGGTTTGGCCTTGGTCGACATACTGGCCCTCGGTGACATAGAGCTTCTCATTGTGTCCGTACAGGGTTTGCATCCCATTGCCATGGTCGATGATGATCACATTGCCGTATCCACCGTTCCAACCATATTTGGCCTTCACCACTTTGCCCGCCGCTGCGGCATAAATGGGGGCGTGGTTGCGATTCGCGATATCGAGCGCGGTGTGCCCGCGATGATACGGCTGGGTCAACGTGCAACCAGGACCCACAGGCCAAATCAGGCGACCCACGGCCTTCGCGGCGCTGGAATTGGGGACATAGGAAGGAGAAGAGCTGGAACTGTACGCCGTGTAAACCGGCTCTTCGCGCTTGGCACCCGGCACAATCAAAACCATGTCCGGCTCCAACGTGGCATCGGCCAGCTGATTCTGTTTGACGATCAAATCCTTGTCGATGGAGTATTTCTTGGCGATTTTCTCGAGAGTTTCGCCTTTCTTCACGATGTGCGAAAGCCCATCCACGGGCAGGATTTTGATCTGGGTTCCGACCTTGACCTTGTTGGCGTTCCACAGCTCATTTTCCGCCATGATCGTCTCTTTTTTCAGGTTGAACCGCTCGGCGATGGTGGACATGGTATCGCCCTGCTCAACGGTGTAGATGAAAATATCGCTGAAACCGCTCCGGTCACCCTTCGTTGTGTTGATGGCGGGCTTCAACAAAAAACCGTCCTCGCTGATGATGTTGTTGATCGTGGGAGCATCTCCCAACTCGCCTTCCAACGACCCATTCCACTCCCCATCACCCTCATCGAGGGTGCCGATATAAGCCCCTTGAGTGAGCTGGTAAGACGAGATGAAAGGCACGATCAGCAAAAACCCCAACGCAAGCGCCAGAACCTGCTTGCAGAGTTGCCCGATCAAGGGATTTTCGGTTTCGTCGTTGAGAATGCGATTTCGCACCTTCGCCAAACCCCTGAAAAAACCCTTCCCGCCATTTCGGGGAGCATGAACCATGGGGGTTCCATTTTGCCCCTTGAGCTTTGCGTGCCGTTCAATGCGAGCCTGAATGTTTACAGGATTTTCGCTGATACGAGAGGGGGGATAGAGAATAATTTAGAATTCGGAATTGCCAATTTCCAATTTGATTCCGAATTTCCAACTTACAAATTCCAACCGAAAAAAATAAGGGCCTGAATCTTCCACTCAGCTTTAGCAATTTCGTATGCTATTTTACCACGTTTTCTTTATCAGACTATCCTTTCAAATTGACATTTACCATGAAAAATTGCGAAATGACCAATCAATCAAGCTCTTGCTCTCTTGGAAACGGTTCGGGCTGTCCAGAATCACGGACAAAACCTCTTTGCCGCTTGGGGTGCGGGCCAAATTGATGACGGATTGCCCCGCGCCGTCGGTCGTGCCGGTCTTCACCCCATAGATGCCCAGATAATTCCCCAACAGCTCATCCGTGCTTTTGAAGGAGTGGCTGATCTTGCCGTTGGTCGAGGCGATGGTCGCGGAGGATAGTCGAACGATCCGGCGAAAGTCGGGAAACCGCAAGGCGCTTCGGACCAAGGTGGCCAGGTCGAAGGCCGTGGAATAATGACCCTCCTCATCGAGTCCGATCGGATTGCGGAAATGGGTGTTCGACAAATGGAGCTCGGTTGCCTTGGCGTTCATGGCCTCCACAAACTGTTCGACGGATCCGCTGTGGTGCTTTGCCAACGCCATGGCCGCATCGCCCGCGGACGGGACCAACAGACCGATGAGCAGGTCGCCCACGGTGATTTTCTCGTATTGCTGAAGCCAGATGCGAACCCCCAACTCGGGAGCCCGGTTGAAGTCATCCTCGATCGTGACCACCTCGCTCAACTTGTGGGATTCCAGGATCAAAATGGCCGTCATGATCTTGGTCAGGCTGGCCATGGGGATTCGCTTATCCGCATCCTTTTGGAACAGTGCTATGCCGGAATCCACATCCATCAACAGAGCGGATTTCGCCTCGATCATGGGCACGCTCGCCCCGTCGGCCGCCTTGGGAATCGGCTGAACCTCCAGGATGGAAACCGGATCAAATGTTTTGGCCTTGGGGGTTGCCACGGGAATCCCGGCCCCCCACCCGGCCACCAGCAGTAAGGCGATCAAGCTACGAAACATTGAAATGGATTATTGCTACTTTCAGCCCCTCCACTAGCCCCCGATGACCGATCGACTACCAATGGACAACCAATTGACGGTAAAAATCCATTGGTGATCCATATGAACTCTGTTTGTAGTCCATTTGGAATCAATCTGCCTTCTTGTCGCATTTCGATCCGCGGAGACAGTAGATCACTTTTTCCTTCACGCGCAAATCGATGTAGGCCAAATCCACCTTGTTCAGCTCCGCCGGTTCATAGATGGTCTTGAGCTTGTCGAGCTGGACCTTGAAATCCCGATCGACGCTGATCCAAACCACCAAGCCGTTTTTTGCCTTGAGGTGGATCTCGTTGGCAAACGTGAAATATTCCACGTTCAAGACTTCCAACCCAACCGCATTGGTGAAATAGCGCACCGCGCCTAGGATGTAATCCATGGTTTTTGTGGGAATCGCGAATTCCCGATCTTCGACGGGCTGGGTCAACCCCCTGACCACAATCGACATCAGCTCAAGGTTTTCCTCTTGATCAAAGATTGCCTGGCCGATTTCATTGAGAAGGCCTTTCTGCTCGGAGGCGACAGGCCCCTCGCTCTGCCCGTCCAGACTAAAGATGCCCTTAGAGGCGTTTTTGTCCTCCAAAGGATTGGCCTGGGCCGAAAGGATGGTGGGGTCCACGGTCGACAGTTCTTCGATCGCCTTGTTGAGCTCCGTGAAGTCCTCCGCCGGGGGCTCCTCCGCCGGGGGCAAAACGTAATAGGCTCTCAGATTGGCCACAATCGGATAACTGGTCAGCTTGATTTTGATTTTGGAGGGAAACAGTTTTTTGATTTCCACCCCCGAAAATTCCGGGAACCCCTTCAGAACCACGTTTTGAATTCGGCTTTTGGGGAAAAAAATAAGGTTCTTTCCCACAAAAACGCTCAAGCTGTTTTCGATTTTCGCGCTGTCGATGTTGAAATTTTCCCGATCCACCTCGATGCTTTTGATCGAAAAATACGAGGAAAAAAAGAGAACCATGAACAGGCCAACCACCCCCAAAATCGACACCACCCAAAACGCCGACTTGTTCGCCACCTCCTTCACAAAGCCCATCATGCCCCGCTTCTCAAGCACGGTCGCGTTGCGTGTTTTGACCGCCCCTTTTCGACGGGGGCGAGTGTACCAGCTCGACTTGACCGGGACATAGAGCCGTTTGGGTTTTCGCTTCCAAAAAGGCATGCTCGAGATATGAGAAACAAGGGTGTCATCACGATACAACGCGTGTCCACCCACGTCAAAGCATGGAGGCTGAACCCTTGTTATCACCAAGCACTTTCGCATAAAAGGCATGATGCGGGAATTCGGCAGGCGGGATTTTTATGTTTGTTTTGCCCTCGCCGGGCGGGCGGGGGCTTTTTGGGCGTGCAAAAAGCCCCCGGAAAAACACGCCGGGGCCCATGAGCCGTGTGACCATCGAAAGGCCAAGAACCACCTTCAATCACGGCCACGGGTCCCCGGACCCCGTATTGCCCTTTTACAACCGTTGTTCATCCAAGGGCGTGTGCAATAAATGCGCGATTCCTTCGAGCTTACGAGAATGGGGCGAAGCGCCCCAATCCCGAATCCCGTCGTCTCTCGGCACGGGGGGACCGGGGGGTTTGTGCTGAACCGCATCGTCGATGAAAGGAAAACGCCGGGAGGTGAATCACAAACCCCCGGGCGGGTTTTCAATCCGCTTTTGACCGCACAAAAGCGGATGCCGGCCGCGGCGAGCGGCATCCAGCACAGAGCAAAATTAATTCCCGCGACAGCGGGGAAAGTCAGGGCGTTACGATTTCAAACCTATACGTGCTAAACCGGGCTGCTATAGCTCGCGATCAAGGGGGCAAAAAGCGAGAGGAGCAGAGCACCCAGGACGAAGTAGATGAAAATTTTGACCCATTTCTTGTTCTTCATATAAGGAGGAAAAGTTTATGCGGGGAATTAAGGGAGCACTTGGCCTTCCGCGACGATCACGTCGCTGTAGGTGCTGACATTGCTCTTGTCGTCGGCCACCTCGAGGGTGACGTTGAACGTGCCGGGGTTCTCGAAGGTGTGGTTCGGCTTGCGGACGTCGCTGGTTTCGCCATCGCCGAAGGTCCACGTGTATTTGCTGACCGGACCCGTGGAGCAGAGCGCGTCAAAGGTGACGGTGAGCGGAGCGAGGCCGTTGTGCCGGCTGGGGGCGAAGCAGGCCTTGAGCGGGATCTCGCGCACGTACACCAATTTCTCGCTGGTGCCGTTCTCGTTCATATTGGTCACCACCTTGAGCTTCACGGTGTAGGTGCCCACGTCGTTGTATTTATGGGAGATCTGCGCGCCCGTGATGGTGGAGGGCGACTTGTCGCCGAAGTTCCACTCGTAGCTCACGATCTTGCCGTTGAAGGCGCTGCTGGAGGAGCCGTCGAACTGGACCACCAACGGAGCGGTCCCCTCTTCCGGGGTGGCCTTGATCACCGACTGGACGCCGGGCTCGGCGATGACCACTTGGACCGTGGCCTTGTTTTCAAGCTTGGCGGAATCGCGCGTCAGGAGGCTGACCATATAGGTGCCGGCCTTCTCGAAGGTGTATTCCACCTTTTGGCCCGATTGCTTGGCGCCCTCGATGCCGAAATCCCACTCGTAGTCGACGATATCCTTGTCGGGGTCGGTGGAGCCGGAGCCGTCGAACGCGACCTTGAGCGGCACATTACCGTTCACAATGCCTTTCGGATCGGGCAAGGGCAGGGTGGTGATGGCCGCCACCGGGGGCGAGGCGAGCGCCTTGGCCTCGGCTTGGACGGTGCTCACAGATTCCTGGCCGCTGTCCTCGACCACCTTGAGCGTGACCGTGAAGAGGCCGGGATTGTTGTAGACGTGCGACACCGCGCGGCCGACCTGAAGCGCGGAGCCGTCGCCGAAATTCCATTCGTAGCGCGTAATTTGGCCTTTCAGGCTCTCGCTCTTGCTCGCGTCGAACTGGATCTGGAGCGGGATGGGGCCCGAAAGTCCCGGGCTCGCGTCGATGACCGCGGAAAGCAACGGTTTCTCGCTGAGGGTGACATCGATGTCGCGGGTGTAGTTCTCGACCACGTTGTTCTCGTCGATCATGCGCAAATGAACGCCGAACTTGCCGACCGTTTCAAACGTGTAGCGGGGGCGAAGCGCGTCCTTGCCGGTCACCTCGTAGGTGCCGTCGCCATTGAAATCCCAATCCAACGTTTGGATCTTCTTGCCCGCGGGGATCAGGTCAGTCGCGTCGAATTGCACGGCCAAGGGGGCGGTGCCGTTCGGGGGAACCGCGCCGAACACGGCGTTGGGGATGGGCAACGGGAAGAAGTACTGGCGGGGCGTGTCTTCGGTGCCGTCCGCCTTGTTGATTTTCACTTGGAGGCCGACATTCACCGTGCCTTTGGTGGTGTAGAGCGAGGAAACGGTGAACTCTTTGGGCGAGGACTCGTAGGTGCCGTCGCCGTTCAGGTCCCACGTCACATCCACGACCTGCAATTTTTGACGCTGAATGGCCTTCACCACGTTCTCGGAGCTGAAAGTCACTTCGACCGGGGCGACCAGATTGCTGAGATCGGTCGGGGTGACCACCATAATTTCCTCTTTGCCGATGGCCGACACGATTTCGATCTTGTTGATGAAGTTGAAGAGGATCAGCCACAAAATCAGGATGATGATCATGGGGATGAGGCCCAGGAAAAACATGCGGATGCCTCGGCCGCGCGCCTCTTTGTCGCCCTTTTTGGCGAAGAGCCAGCGGAAAATGCCGATCACGATGAACACGAAGAACAAAAGGGCGATCGCGCCGAACGACAGGTTCACGACCGCGAGCAAAAAGCCCTTGATCCCCGTGGCGTCCAGGCCCATGGCCTTGAGCACCGGGCTTTCCTGTCCGCCTCCGGCGATCACCATGACCATCAAGACGATGAACATGACAAACAGGCCGATCAAGGTCAGGCCGATGGTGATGAGGAATTTGGAATTGCTCTTGCGCGCGTTCACATCCTTCCCGATCTTCTGCGGGGGCAATGCGCTCCCTTTTTTGGCGGGAACGGCCCCTCCGGTCTTGGCCGGAGCTTTCGTGGGCACGGGGGCGGGCGGAGGCGTGGGCATCGTCTCTTCGGTCCCCGAAGAAGCCATGGGCACGGGCTTGGGAGTTTGGTTGGATTGGGATTCGTCGAGCATTGGGTTTTGTTTTAGTTTTACGGTGAACACTATACCGAATAGTGGCGAGAGGCACAAGTTTGAAAATTTGACTGCCCGTTAAAATTTGATATGATAGTTGCATAGGCATTCGGCCCGTGGTTCATACACCACACCTAGCGGAAAGCCTTCAAAACATCACGATGAGAGGACACACCTAAGGTTTCGTCCGAAGGTTAATGCCTCTTTTTTTGTGTTCCAATTTAAATCTCAAACCATTCATAAACACTAGAGCGGGGCCAAATTTTTTCAAGAGCGAGGAATACGTTTGACTATCCGGAATCATCAGCTTCAATAGCTTGCCCTTGCCATCCAGATAATCGACAAGGCAATGGAAATCGCCATCGTTGGACACAATCAACGCACGATCGTAATTCGAATATTCGATCATGGCGTGGAGAACCAGTTCAGTATCCACATTGCCCTTAACCTTTCCATTGGGAAGCAAAAGAGTAGGTTTCAATATGACTTCATATCCTAAATTCTTAAGAAATCGGTATAGCCACTTATTCCCAGGGAGGTGCCCAACAAACATGAAGGCCTTTTGAATTTTATATTTGTCCTTGAGGTATTGCCGAAATCGCTTGTAACTCAAAATCCAACCCTGGCCCTGAATGGCCAAGTGGAGATTTTGACTATCGATAAACGCATAATGAAGCCCTTTTTCACTCATATTCAACTGGATACAAAACAATCTCGAAATTCAAAACAGAGGGTGATTATAGCAAAAAGCGGGAAGAAGGCAAAAAACCCGTCCACAGATTCCCGACTACTAGGGAATGACGGTGGGGGAAGAATTTCTCATTTGTAATTTGTCGTTTGGCCTTTAGAATTGAGGCATATGAAAAAAATCCCCTACGCCAACCTCACCGTCTTCATCCTCTTCTTTGGCATCGCCCTGATCGAGGCCCTGCAAAGGCACAATTGGCCCGAGGCCATCCTCTTTCTGGCATTGGGAGTTTTCTCCCTCTGGGCTGATTTTAAAAAAATACGATAAGTTACCTATGAATGCCAAATCTGAAATACGAAATGCTTATTGATTATCACCTCCACAACCATTTCTCCCCCGACAGCGTGGCCGACACGGCCGAGCTTTTGAAAATGGAGCACGGCTTCGGCGTGCGCCACCTCTGCTTCACCAACCATGCCGAAACGTTCGATAAAAAAGAGGAGGTGGCCGGCATTTTTAAATTGAAGGAGGCCACCACGCGCTTTAATGAAATCCAAAAAGAGCTGGCCGTCATGCGTGGCCGCTTCCCCGATATGGACATCCGTTTCGGCGTCGAGCTCCAGTACCAGCCCGAGTACATGGACGCGCTCGCGCAATTTGTGAAGCAAACACCCTTCGATTTCATCCTGGGCTCCGTCCACATCATCGACGGGGTGCTGATCTCGGGCGGAAGGCATGCCAAAGAGGCCTTCAAGCCCATGAAGGAGCACACCGCCTACACCCACTACTTCGAGGATGTGCTGAAACTAGTCGAATGGGGACATTTCGACGCCGTGGCGCATTTCGACATCTGCAAAAAGTTCGGACATCTCCACTACGGCCCGTTCAAGCCCGAGAAGTACAAAACCGAGATCCTGCGCGTGCTAAAGGCCATGAAGGCCAAGGGCATTGGCATGGAGCTGAACGCCGGGTCGCTCCACAAAAACTGCCACGAGCTGTTCCCCCACCCCGACATCTTGAAGTGGTGCCTAAACGTCGGGATCGAAAACTTCACCTTCGGCTCCGACGCCCACGAACTCGACCGCGCCGGCCGATATCTGCACGAGGTGCTGGCGATTGCAAAGGAGGTGGGCATCACGCATGTGAGCACATTTAAAGGGCGGATAACGACGAGGTTTAAGATTTAGAAATTCTGCTTTTAGTTTTAATATATGGGGCAAGATAGAACATGGTGCAAATATGGGGATTGTGAATTGGAAAAGTTAGAATCCGAATTTGAAATTCTTAATAAGATATGGTCTGGTCTGGAAGAAAAATGGGCAGAGCCCGATGACATCGAGGATGTATATAGGATCTATCCGTTGCTAGATACGACAGCAGCGCTTGCAAGGAAATGGCTAATTAAAAACGGAATCAAGAATCCAAAATATAAAGTAGAAATAGTAGTACCATCTGCTAAGCGAGAAGTTGATACTTCTGACTATCTATTTCCAGATGAGCATGATTTTTTTAATGGCGATAAAGAAGAGCGACCATTGGCTGATATTGTATCAACATGCCTTCATGGCTCAAGTTACGTATACATGGACACTCGGAAAAACTTTCATGATAGAGATGGGTTCGAGATATATGTTTTTATTGAAACAGATAAACGTGCGCAGTACATTAATATTCGAAGCTACATAAATGCAATATCAGGATTGATCAGCGACGAGATCAAGGAAAGAAAAAAAAGGCTATAAAAGCCCTCCGCACGAAAATAAAAATTATCGAATCGAGTTCAAATTAACCAATAAAATCCATGGGGTATTACGATATCCAGCAAGTATGCTTAAATGGCCATCAAATTACAGATTCTTACAATAAGCATCCGCAATTTCGAAAAGAATACTGTGATGAATGTGGGGAAAAAACAATATTTGAATGCCCTAACTGTAATGTGCCAATCAGAGGAGATTATCACGTAGAGGGTGTATTTGGGGGTGGTGAAACATCCGTGCCAAAACATTGTTATAGTTGCGGAAAGCCATATCCTTGGTCAAAAAAAACTGGAATTAATAAAATTGTGAATTTTGAAGAGCATATCATACATACCAGTATTGATACTGTAAGCGGCAAGCTATTCAAAGACGGTCACTATAAGCAGGCTATTCTAGAGGCATTTATTGCAGTAATCGATAGGGTTAAAGATGTTGCCAATCATCCAACCACAGGCAATGGTAGAGAGCTAGATGGTGACGATTTGATGAACCAAGTTTTCGGTTGCGAGGGTAAAACTCCCATTATTAAATTAAATGATTTAAAAACTACAGCTGATAAAGATGAACAAAAGGGGTTCATGTACATGTTTAAAGCAATTTGTGGGCTAAGAAATAAAAAGGGTCACAAGAATTTCGTACAAAACGATCCAAAAATTACCATTGAATATCTAGCACTTTGTAGCTTGCTAATGAGATTATTGGATGAGGAGTTTATAAGGGAATACAACAACTAAGTAGGCACCTACAACCAAAAGTGTCACCCCATGCAGAAATTTTTAGATATGGCTAAATCTCACCAACTTTTAAGAGCCCGATCAAATTAGCCAAAGCCTCACACTCAAACGCAAACTTTATTTCACCCCTTTCAACCAATCCGGCACCGGCCCTTGCTCGCCGACAGGCGGAGGCGGGGTTTTATCGTCATCATCATGTTTCGACTCTTCCACTTCGCCCTCAATCGCCTCTTTCTTCTGCGCCCAATCCGGGGGTTTCACCTCTTCAACCGGTTTCGGCTTGGGTTCTGAGTGGGGCGTGCCCGACGAAGCCTTAGCGGAGTTGGGCATCTTGGGATAGCCCTCGGCGGGAGGGGTGCCTAGGTCGTCCTCGTCGTGCGCACCGATCATGGAGAGGATCTTATGCTTGAACTCACCCACCAGCTCCTCGAAAGTGAGGCTGGGGTTTTTGACTTTGAGGAAGGTCAGGAATCCGCCCACGATCAGGATGACGAGGGCCACGATGATGAGGATGAGGTACAGAAGGACTTTGACGATCTTCAAGGCGAGGGAACCGCCAGCGGCGGGTTCACCCGTGGTGGTCGTGGGGGTCTCGGTGGCGGGCTGGCCCTCGGTGGGGGCGACCAGATCCTGCGCGATCTCGATCTCGGCCACTTTCGAATCCGTGGCCTGGTCGGCATCGGTGATGGCGAGGGTCACAATGTATTTGCCGGCCTTGGAGTAAGTGTAGACGGGGTTCTGGACGCCAGTCTGGTCCTTCTGCTTCTCGTAGCCCGCGGGATCCGTGTCGCCGAAGCTCCACAAATAGGTGAGGGCCTTGTCCGTCAGGTTCATGGCGATGCTGGAAAGATCCTTGAATTGGACGGTGTTGCCCGTGATTTCGAACGAGAAGTCGGCCTTGGTCACCACGGTGTCCTTCACCACAATTTCCAGGGTCTTATCCGCGGTCTGGCCGTGGGTGTCGGTGATGGTGACCTTCACGGTGAAGACGCCGGGGGTGTCGAAAATATTTTGGGCAACGTTCCGGCCCTCGATCTCCTGGTCCACCGTGCCGTCGCCGTTGAAATCCCAACCGAAGGTGTATTGGTCCTGGCTCAAAGCCAATCCCTCCACCGAGAAGGTGATGGGGTTGCCTTTGACCACGAAATCCTTGTCGGCCACCAGCTGGATGCCTCCGGTCGCGCCGGAGATGACTTGAACGGGCTTGTCGCCGAACACCAACCCCTTCTGAACCCGACTCCCCTTTCCGCCCTCGCCCACGGCGATGAGCTGGGCGATGATTTGCTTGTCGGATTTGGCGTAGGTCGTGGTCCACACATCGCCATTCTTGAACGAAAGGTCGTTCAGGTTGTCGATGTCGTCGCCGGGGTTTCCGTTGGCGTCGCTATCGGTGAAGATATCCTTGTCGATGCGGTATTCCACAATCTTTCCCTTGGAATGGCGCGCGTAGAAGGTGACGGTGTGGGGATTGTCGTACAGGTGCACCAAATTGTCCTTGGGGTCGGGGTCGGGCGAGACCTCCAGCACGGCCAGGGGGTCGCCCTTGGTGTCGAGCTTCTCGAATACGATCTCGGCCTGCTCCTTGGCCTTTCGGCCCTGCTTGTCGACCAGGGTGACCTCGGCCACAATCTTGGGCACCTCGCCCGCCTTGTAGTCGGTCTGCCACGGCTTGCCGGTCAGGTACGAGTTGTCGTTGGCGTTGTCGATGTCGTCGTTGCTCACGCCATTGCCGTCGCTATCCACAAAAATGTTCTTGTCGATGCGGTATTCCAAAATCTCTCCCGCCGATTTTTCGAGCAGAAAGCTGACGCGTCCGCTGTCGCCCAGCAAAGTGACGCGTTTCTCGCCCGAAAGCGCGGGAAGGGTTTCGAGCACGAGCGAAAGCGGGGCGGGGGCGCCCGGGGTCATGGTGCCGGGAAGTTCTCCCGAGGGGGTTTGATAAAGATCGCCGACCATCACCAGGGCCGTGGTGCTTTCAACCGAGCTGCCCGAGGTGGCGGTCAGGTTGATGCGGTATTCGCCCTGGGTCGGGAACGTGAAACTGAAATTCCGTGTGGACTGGGTGCTGAGGATCTCCTCGCCCTTTTTCACGATCCACTTGAAAGTGGCGTTGGGGTTCAGGCTCTCGGCCACCAAATCAACCCGCTCCCCGATCTTCACCTGCACCTTGGCGCTCGCCCACGCCCCACCCACCCCCACCATGAGGGCGATTGCGAGAGCAACCAGTGATGTGCCAAATCGTTTGAGCATTGAAACGAAATTTTTAAACCGTAAAACTGAAAATTTTTAAATAAACCTGATAATTTCTAATTTTGAAACGAGTTTTGAAATTAGGATTTAAAAATTATTTTGCAGTTTTACAGTTTATTAAGTTTATTTAAAAATTTGCAGTTTAAAAATTATCTAACATTCAAAGTGGCCTCCTCCACCATCTCCCCATAAAGGGTATCGGTCGCGCGAACGCGGATACGCACTTTGCCGGCATCCGACGCGTTGAACACCGAGGTGGCTTTGGAATCCTTAGCGTCCACGGGATTGGGGCTGAAAATGCCGGAGCCCTCCAAAACCTCGAAGTACACTTTGCCCGTGTAGGGCGAGTTATCGGCGTTCAAAACCAACGCGGTCAGGTCGGCGCTGCCGCCTTTGTTGAGCGTGGCGGGGATGGCTGTGATCTCAAGCGAAGTGAGGGGCATCGAGGGCGAGGTGAGTTTGAGCGTGCGCAGGGTGTTCTTGTTGCGCTCGGCCTCGGTCTCGTTCAGGTTGATCTCGCGCACCACCACGCCTTCCATTCCCAAGCTGTCCTTCACCTTCAGGCGCACGCGGTAGAGTCCGCGCTCGTTGTAGGTGGTCGAGGCGCGCATCTCGGTGGATTGGATGTCGTCGTCCTTCAGGCCGTTGCCGTTGGAGTCCTCGTCCGTGTTGAAATCCCATTCGAAGCGCAGGGTCGGGTCGGAAAGCGCGGGATCGAAGCGGGTGCTCGAGGCGTCGAAATTCACTTCGTTGCCGTCGATCGTGTAAGTGAAGGCCGCTTGGGGCAACGCGTTGGCAGACTCGACAACGACCTTGTGGGAAGCGCTGCTGGAAAGGCCTCGGTAAATGACTTTGAGGCGGGTCTCGTACTCGCCCGGGGTGTTGAACTGGCGATTCACCTGCGGGCCCGAAGTCGTGTCGTCGAACGTGCCGTCGCCGTCGAAATCCCAGCGGAACGCGTCGTTCGGCAGGGTGTCGCCTTGCGGGTCGTACGAGGTCGAGATGAACGTGATCGAATCCCCCACCGTGATGGTGGTCTTGTCGAGCGTGAATTCCGTGACCGGCGACAGGTTGGGGCCGTTCTTGATGTCCAAGTAGCTCACCTCGCCGAAACGCTCCTGCGTGTTGTACACGCCGT
Source organism: Candidatus Peregrinibacteria bacterium (assembly GCA_016220125.1). Classification (GTDB taxonomy): domain Bacteria; phylum Patescibacteriota; class Gracilibacteria; order UM-FILTER-43-11; family UM-FILTER-43-11; genus FEN-1329. The sequence continues at coordinate 3,095 of JACRIF010000047.1, read as the reverse complement.
TGTCGTTGTCCACGACCTCGAGGTTGAAGAAGTAGCGATTGGTCACCTCGGGTTCGCCGATCGAGGTGATGACCATTTCGGTTTCGGGCGTGGCCGTGTTGTGCAGACCCAACCGTTCGCTTTCCGCGCCCTCGCGGGTGTAGTACCACTTGTACTTCTTGATGGTGCCGTCCATGTCCTTGGGATTGATGGCGCGGAGCAGGATCTTGGTCGGGGTGATCAGGCGTTCGGCGGGCGGGGCCGTGATGACAAAATCCGTGATCACGGGCAATTGGTTGATGATGCGGAACTGGGCGATATCCTCGTCGCTGATCTTGCCGCTGATCTGGTCGCGCACCACCAGGCTGACGGTGAAGCATTGGCCTTCGCGGCCCACGTCGGCGAATTTGTAGCTGGTCTCGCGGGTCGAAATCTTCTCGCCGTTCGGGAAGCGCCAATCATAGTTGAGCAGGCGCGAGGAGCCGTCGGTGTTGATGGAGCTCTTGGCGTCGAAGCGGACGATGTCGGCGCGGGTGATGATAGCGCCCTGCTTGCCCGCTCCGCACAAATCATCGATGAGCGCGGGCTCCCGTCCGTTCACCGTGGCGCTGATCACGGCCATGGGCTTGTCGCCCGAACCGACCAGCAACCGTTGCGAATCGTAGCCCTCCTGGTCGTTCGCGTCGAAGAAATTCATCTTCACCATGAACTTGCCGGCTTTCGCGTAGGTGTGCGTGGTGGAAAGTTTCTCGGTGCTTTCGGTCTCGCCGTCGCCGAATTCCCACAAATACGCCACCGCGTTGGATTTTTCGGCCGTGAATTTAACCACGTCGCCCACGCGGGCGGTTCGGCGGTCCAGGCCGATGTCCGCCGCGAGGACGGAATCGACGCTCACTTTTTTCTCGAGCGTGGCGCGCAGGCCGAAGCTGTCCTCGACTTGGAGCGTGGCCTTGAATTCGCCCTTCCGTTTGTACTGGTAAAGGGTCGTGGCCTCCTTGGAATTCGTGACATCGAAGGTTTTGTCGCCGTCGAAATCCCAGGAATAGGTGAGGGAATCGCCCTCGTCCGGGTCGTAGCTGTCGACCGCGTTGAACTCGACCTCGGCCGGGTGGTTCTGTTGGGGAACCGAGGCTGTGAAGCTCGCCACCGGGGGGCGCGACGCGACCGTGAGCTCCTGGACGATCTTGTCCTTGGCGCCCGTGAGGTCGGTCACGGTCAAATTGATTTTATAAAGGCCGGGCGTGGCGAACGTGTGCTTGAAGGATTCCTCCAGGCTGTCGGCCACGGTCTTGCCCGATTTGTCCTGGATGTCCCATTCGTAGTTTTTGATAAATCCATCATCCGAGCGGGAGCGCGAGCCCGAAAAAGTGAATTCGGTGTTCACGCTGCCGGTGGCGGGCGCTAGGTTGATTTCGGCCGCCAGGGATTTCACCAGAATTTTCACGATGCGCTTGTCCTTGATGCCGATGTTGTCCGTCACCTCGAGTTTCACGAAATAGTCGCCGGGTTTGTCGTAGGAATGGACCACCGCGGTGGGCGCCAAACGAACTTCGCCGGCCGAATCGCCGAAGAACCATTCGTAGCGGTTGATCACACGGCCCAGGGCCGGCGTGGTGAGCGAGGGGTCGAACGAAAGCCCCGCCTGCGCCGAATCCAAGGTGGTGTGGAACAGGTCGTAGGCCTCGGTGCCGTTGATGCGGAATTTCACCTGGGAGGCGGGCGGGTTGGCGCGGATGCGGATCACCGCGACTCCGTCCGTGGCCGTCCGGTAGCCGTCCGCGTCCTTCTGCGACGTGGAAACGCGCAGGTGGACCGCGTAGGAATTGGCCTGGGTGAATTCGTACAAGGCCACGGACTGGTTGCCGAGGGAGACATCGTTGCCGGAGGGGTCGGTCAGGGACCAGCGGTAGTCGGTCACCGTTCCGCCCGAGGGGTCGAAGGAGTCGAGCCCGTCGAACTGCACCGTGAAAGGCACATTCCCCTCGCCCGGGATCGCCCGGATCTTGGCCTGGACCAAGGGGAATTTGCGGATCAGTTCCTTCAGCGATTTGTACTCGTTCTCGAATCGGCGGAATTGGACTTTGTCCGTCGGCGCCAAAATGAGCTGATCGAGCGCTTTGCTGGTGGCGTCGTAGGCCTTGATAAGGTCTTTCGATTCCGGCATGTTCGCGCGGAGCAGATCCAGTTCCTCGCGGAGGCTCTTGAGTTTTTCCAATCCGTCGATCAGGCGATCGAGGACGGCTGAAAGCGAGGCACCGGTGGCGGGATCGTCCCGGAGGGCCTTGAGCGCGTCGATTTTATTGTCCAGATTTCCCGAGGCGAGGGCCGTGTCGATTTTGGCCTTGTCGCTCCCGGTCACGCCGCTGGTGTCCAGTTTGTCCTCAAGCCCCTCCATGAGGGTATCAACCTTGTCGATGTTCTCATTCACGGCGGGCACCGCGGGATCGCTGGTCACCGAGCCGCGCTCGTCGCGTTTGCAGAACAAATCGCCTCCGCAAACTTGCCCTTGGGGGCAGTCCCCGTCGATGGAGCACGCGGTTCGGGGAGTGGTGTTGGGCAAGCAGACGGGCTCGTTCGCCGTGTTGACTCCGCACGATTCCCCCGCGGCGCAAATCTGGTCGCCGCATTTCACCTCGGTGGTGCCCTGGGTTCCCGTGCCACCGCCCGGAGCGGCTCCGGCGATGAAGCGAACGATGGAGAACGAAAGCATGATGATCACGAATCCGATGGCGGAATAGGTCATGATCTTCTTGCCCTTGGTCAGCGCCTCCTCGTCCCCGGCGGAAACGATCATCAAAACGCCGGCGTAGATGATGAACACGGTGGCGACCAGCCCCAAAAATCCGATGAAGTAGTTGACGATGGAGATCACGTTCGCGCTCAGCGATTTCTGGGAAATGGCGGAACTGAGGGTGGTGTCGCCCGTGGGAATGGACAATCCTGAGCCTCCCGATTCCAGGCTGGTGCTGGGGGCGTCCTGGGCGAAAGCCTGGGGAACCACGCGGGGCGCATCTGGCCCGACCGCAAAAAACGCGGGGGCGACCCACAGCAATTGCAGGGCGAGGACGGACGCGAGCAGCCAGCGATGGAGCAAGGTGTGTTTCATGCCTGGAAAT
>JACRIF010000046.1 GCA_016220125.1 Candidatus Peregrinibacteria bacterium | reverse complement strand
CCGACCACCAGTTTAAAGGTGCCCAAGGCGCTGGCCACATAGCCTGTGGGGGCCAGTTCGGAGACGTAGGTGCGTTGCACGGTTTCGATCGCGCCCTTGGAAAAACCAAACAAGAGGAAGGAGATATAAATTGCGGTGGGGCTTGGCGAAAGCATAAGAAGGCTGAGGGTGGCGGCCCAGAAGGCGAATCCCATGAAAATCACGGCCCGGCGGCTTAGGATGTCCGCCAAATGGCCCAAGGGATAGGAGGCAACCATGGCCCCCGCCATGTAGATCAAGTAAAGCACGGGGATTTCAGTGAGGGTGAAGCCAAATTTTTTGGCGAAGATGAGCAGGAAGGAGTAGCTGAACGAGGCGATGGAAAAGAGGGCGCTCAGCACTAGAAACCAGCGGAAGCTTCCGCTCAGGTTTTTCCAATGCAATCCCTCGTACAGTTTGAATCCGTTGTTTTCCTCGTGGATGACGGTCAATACCAGGATTGCGCCGACAATCGAGGGGATGGCCGCCACTGCGAAAAGGGTTCGGATGGGCATGAATCGAATCAGCCAAATGCTGACCAGTACTCCGCACACGGCGCCGAAACTGTCCATGGTTCTCAAAATCCCGAAGTTCCCGCCACGGTCCGCATGTTCCGAAACCTCCGCGGCGATGGCATCGCGCGGGGTGTCGCGCATTTTGCCCGCGCGCTCCACCAGTTTCGAGGAAAGCGCCATGGGAAGGCCTCCTGCGACGGCGAAGCCGAACCGCGACACCGCGCTGAGCAGATAGCCCGCCCAAATGAAGATCTTGCGCCGATGGATGCGGTCCGAAAAATAGCCCGACACCGCTTGGGAAATTGAGATCATGGCATCGCCCAGTCCGTCGATCAGCCCGAGCAGGGCCATATTGAGCCCGAGCGTCTGGGTCAAAAAAACGGGCCAGAGCGAATGCACCATATCCGCCCCGAAATCGTTCAGGTACGACACCAACGCGAAAGTCCAAATCGTTTTCTTGGCCTTGGTTTTGAAAAAGGGAAAATGCACCTCCCCATTTTAAGGAGATTCCGCCAATTGCCAAGGCATTGTGATCCGCTATTTTGACCACAGCTCTGACCACAATCCGAATATCCGAATAATATCCGAATTTTAGTGTATAATACCCAAGCCCTTATAAACTAAATTGTTGCCTATGTTCGGAGACGCAATCCTTTTGACGCGCGATGACCAGTCGAAAGTCAGCGCCTTTTTCACCCAAGTTTACGGCTGGATGGCCGTGGCCCTTGGGATTTCGGGTGCCGTCGCCTGGTTCACGGTGAGCAGCGGTTTGCTTGAAAAAATCATGGCGACGAACCCGGGTTTGCTTAATGTCGCCATGATCGGCGAGCTGGTGCTGGTGATTGCTCTCTCTTTTTTGGTCCGGCGCCTCTCGTGGCCGTTGGCGGCGCTCATGTTTCTGGTCTATTCGGTTTTCACGGGCTTCACGCTCTCAATTGTGTTCCTGGTTTACACCTCGGCCTCCATTGTTTCCGTGTTCCTGATGACCTCCGGCATCTTCGCCGCATTGGCCATGTACGGCCTTTTCACCGAGCGGAATCTGGCGCCTATGGGGGGTTTTCTGATCATGTCCCTGTTGGGCATGGTGGTGGCCTCGTTGGTGAATTTGTTTCTGCATAGCCCCATGATCGATTGGATGATGACCTATGGTGGCATCATCATTTTTTCCGGACTGGTGGCTTACGACAACCAGAAGCTGAAGGCCATGTGCCTCATGTCCCCAGGCGAACCCTTGGGCTCGCTCGCGATTTTCGGCGCACTGACCCTCTACCTCGATTTTATCAATCTGTTTCTCAGGTTCCTGAGCTTGTTCGGAAAAAGACGATAATCCGTTTTTATGAAACGATTTTATCTGGCCATCGGCGCATTGGTTTTGGTTTCCTGCGCTCCAAACGAGGCGGATTTCAAGAGCGCGGTGCCGGTATCCAAAGGTCCGATTGAAACGGCCGTTCAACCTTTATCCGAGGCACCATCGATCTCCACTCGCCCCCGGTTGGCTCCGCCCACCGCGATCAATTTGGCAGTTCCCTTTTATCCCCAGGCTCCCGATGGGAATTGGGATGCCCCATGGCAAGAGGCCTGCGAGGAGGCGTCCAGCGTTCAAGCGGTTTATTACGCCACCGGAAAAGCGCTCACCAAGGATCAATTCAGGGCCGAGATACTCGCCTTGGTCGATTGGGAAAACAACACGTTTGGAAGTTACGAGCACACCACGGTCGAGCAGACGGCTCGGATGATCCGGGAGGCTTTGGGTTTTTCGGATTTCGAAATAGTGGAAAATCCGACCGTGGACCAACTGAAAGGCGTGTTGGCCAAGGGGTCCGTGGTCGTGGCGCCCTTTTCCGGAAAAGACCTCAAAAACCCGTTCTATTCAAACGGAGGCCCTCTTTACCACATGATGGTGATCCGCGGATTCGATTCGAAGAATTTCATCGTGAACGATGTGGGCACCAAGCGTGGGGAAAATTTCATCTACCCCTATGCCCGAATCATGGAAACGATGCATGATTGGAACGACGCCAACATCCATTTGGGCGCGAAACGGGTGATTGTCCTCAATCCGATTTCAAAGTGAGACTTGGAACTCCCTTTCCCGCTTCCTGAGAAGCCTCGGAAGCAGGAAGGTCAGCACGACCACTTCGATTCCTAACCCGGTCGAAAACCCGATCGGAATGGCGTAGAGCCCCCACTGCGGCGCCAGCATTTTTGCGGTGAAAATAGCGACCCCGATCGCGCCCGCGCCCACGGCCGACGGGAGCCACGTGTTCTTGAGCGCGTAGAACGCCTGCTGGTAGGCGTGCATCAGGCTTTCCAGCGGAACGGAAATGCAGAACACTGCCAGCACCGAAGCCAGCAGGCTCACTTGGTCCGGGGTGAACCGTCCGCCCCCCAAAAGGAGGCCGATGGCCGGCTTGGCGACGATGGCCAGTCCGAGGGCCGCGGCAGTCGTGTAGAACAGCGAGCGCAGCCGATGGCGCCTGAAATCCTGTTTGAATTTGGCAAAGTTTCCCTTGCCCGCGTCGTGCGCGAGCGCCGGCGCCATGGCCAGAGCGATGGCGATTCCAAGCAGGCTCACCGGCACCCCCTGGAAGTTGCGCGCGTAGTTGTAGGCGGTCACGCTCCCCTGGGGCAGGCCCGAAGCGATGGAGGTGAACCCCAGGAGCATCAGGTGCCACAAAATTTGCTGGCCCATGCGGGGTGGGGTCAGCACCATGGTTTCTTTGATCTCGGGCGAAAAGGTCAGGTCAGGTCTGGCCCTGAATTCCTTTTCCTTGGCGCGCACGCGCAGGTAGCGGATGCCGAAATGCATCAGCACGCCCAACAGGTCGCCCGCGATCAGCCCCGTGATCCCGAAATGGGGCGCGAGCCATAGCGCGCCAATCACCAATCCCAAATTGTAAAACGTGGGCGAAAGGCCGTACCAGAAGAATTCCTTTTGGCTGATCAGCATTCGGCCGTAGGTGTTGCTCAAGGTGAAGAGCGTCGGCGAAACCAGCAGAATCCGCGTCAGCAAAATATACTGTTGGGTTTCCTCGGCATTGAACCCGGGCACCAGATGCGGTGCCAGCCAAGGCAGGGCTAGCGCAAGAACCAGGGCCACGGCGCCCATGAATAAAACACCCCAGGTCAGCACTTGCCGGGCGTAGGCATAGGCTTTCTCCTTTTCCATGTCGTAGAGCTTGGCGAAAATGGGAATGAAGGCCGCGGCCAGGGCCGCGTCCAAAATCACAGCGAAGGCCATATCGGGAATCACGAACGAGGCGTTGTAGATATCCAGCGTCCGTGACAGGCCGAAGGCGTGCGAAAAAATCCGGTCGCGGAGCAGTCCCATGGCATAGCTCAATCCCGCGGTGAGCGTGAACGCCCACGAGGAATGGAAAACGAGGGTTTTGAGCTGCCCGACGGTGAATTTGGGAATGCGAAAAACCATTGCTCCAATAATATCTGTTATTGGCATGGCTGACCACCATCATTGTTTGGTAAGTCCTCACGCTCCTTCGGGGAATTGGGGAAGGCTATTCCATCCCAAGACCACCTCCCTCCGCAGCTTCGTGCGGAGTACT
>JACRIF010000044.1 GCA_016220125.1 Candidatus Peregrinibacteria bacterium | reverse complement strand
TTTGTCGCTGACCGCCATGATGTCCTTTTCCTCGATGAACGACATCTCAAGATCAAGCTGGGTGAACTCGGGTTGTCGGTCGCCGCGCTGGTCCTCGTCGCGGAAGCATCGGGCGATCTGGAAATAGCGGTCCATGCCACCGATCATCAAAAGTTGTTTGAGCTGTTGCGGGCTTTGGGGCAGTACGAAGAACTTGCCCGGGTAAAGGCGCGAGGGCACCAAATATTCGCGGCTTCCCTCGGGGGTGCCCTTGATGAGGATGGGGGTTTCAACCTCGATGAAATCCTCCTCGTCGAGCAAGTCGCGGATCGTCTTGATCATCTTGTGGCGGAGCACCAGATTGTTTTTCAAGCGCTCGTGGCGGATGTCGAGGTAGCGGTACTTGAGGCGCAACTCCTCGTTCATGACCTTTTCCTGGTCGATCTCGAACGGAGGGGTCTTGGCCGTGTTCAGGATTTTGAGTTCCTGGATGTAAACTTCGATTTCGCCCGTCGCCATGTTCGGGTTGTTTTGCCCTTCCATCCGGCCGCGGATCTCACCCGTGACCTGAAGCACGAATTCGGGGCGAACGGTGTTGGCAATCTCCCAAGCGGCTTTGTTGACCTCGGGGTCGAATACGACCTGGGTCAGACCGTAGCGGTCGCGCAAGTCGATGAAAATAATCCCTCCGTGGTCGCGTCGGCGATTGACCCAACCGGAGAGGGTGACTGTTTTGCCTTTGTGTTCCAGGCGGAGTTCGCCACAGGTGTGAGTTCGGTGCATAGCGGAAGGGAATTTTATAATTTACAATTTTAAATTTTTAATGAAAGCGTTTAAAAATTAAAAACTAACAATTAAAAATTCTTGTCCATTGTAAGGGAAGATAAAGAGGGAGGCAATCACTCTTTGACAGGCACCCCCAGGATGATTTCCAGCTGAGAGGCGGTGATGGGGCCCGGGCGCAGGATGCGGACATGGTCTTTTTCGACCGAGAGCACGGTGGAGGCCGATTTGCGGCTGTTCACAACGCCCTCGATAATCAGGTCGGGCTGGTGGGTTTGTTTGCGGAAAGCGGCTTCCGCTTCCTCGTGGGTGAAGCACAGGGGCTCCCCGGAACGGTTCGCGCTGGTGGTGATGAGCGGGCCTCCGAAGGCGCGCAACAGATCCTGGGTCAGGTCGTGCAATGGCACGCGGAGTCCGACTAGAGGGGTTTCCGGAAAATAGTGCGCCGGGATGGTGGGGCCTTTGGGCAACAGGATGGTCACGGCTCCGGGAAGCAGTTTCAGGGTCACGAACGAGCTGAACTCGTCCAGTTTTGCGTAGCGCTTCATTTTCAACTGCTCAAGCACCGAGATCATGACGCTCATCGGTTTCCCGCCATCCCTTCCCTTGATGGCCTGTATTTTTTTGAGCGCCTCGGGGTTCATCAAATCGCCGGCCAACCCGAAACAGGTGTCGGTGGGGTGGGCGACCACGCCCCCTTGTTTTAAAACGGAGACGGCTTCCTTGAGGGTGCCGGGATTGAGGGGGAGAATTTTCATAGCGAGTGAGCGCTTGTTGATGGATTCATTATATCCAAAATTCGCTGAGGGCATATTGACTAAAAATTGAAAAGAAGTTATCTATTACGAAACGTTTGTAAAAGTCTATGGCGCGCTACACAGTGGAGCACCGGGGGCAACGGTATGAGGTCGATCTTGGGGCCGATCAGGTCAAGCTGGCCAAGGCCGGTTTTTTGTTGGTGCGCGCGGGGCGCAGGACGATCCGCGTTGCGTTGGCCACAGTTGAAATGCCGGAGGAGCCGATCGAAGTCGACATGGAATTGTACGAAGGGGTCGCGGATGCATCCCGACCGGCTCCGAGTTGGTTTCGGCCATGAGGGGTTGATGGGAAAAGTTTGACAAATCCGCTCGATTTTATAAGATGACTGCACTTTCCAATAATTTATAAGCGCGATGGCAAAACCCGAATTCGAGGTCAACGAGCGAAACGAGGTGGTGGTGAAGATTTTCAAGCCAGACGATCCAAAGCATGCGATCCGCAAGGATATCAAGGGCATCATGGGGTACGGGGATGTTCGTGGAAATGTGGAGTTGGTGAATGCGCTTTATTCCTCGGTGGTGATGGTGATCAAAGAGAACCACGCGGCCGTGCTGGCCATCCTCGACAAAACGGATTTGAAGTACGAGTTTATGGTGCGGAGTCGCACCCAGCCGACAAGCGCGGAGGGGGCGGAGGAATCGGAAATGCGGGTGGGGAATGCGTAGCAGGGGATTCTTTGGGCTCCTTTCGGTTTTTGGGGTCGCCCTTTTTTTGGTGATTCGAGGCGATGAAAAAAGAATTTGATAACTTCCCGTCGCCACGTTAAGCTAGGGGGCGAAAATGAATTTGAATTTTGATTCCGAAAGGTTGGACTCTCAGGGCGCTTCTGGCGCTGTAGGGTCTTTTTTTCATAGTTGCGAGATTTCCGGTCCGAAGCGTAGGAGCCCGAGTCCAAGGTGATGAGGGCGAGCGGAGCGAAGGGCTCAGGATCGAAAATCTGCATAGAAGATTGTTCGATTCTGAGAGGAAATCCCAACTGGCAACTCAGTTAATTTCTCAAGCGATGACAAACCCCCCTTTCAAAAAAATCCTCCTACTCGGCTCCGGTGCCCTCAAAATCGGCGAGGCGGGCGAGTTCGACTATTCAGGTTCCCAGGCCATCAAGGCGTTCAAGGAGGAAAAGATCAAAGTCGTTCTCATCAATCCCAACATCGCCACGAACCAGACGTCGAAGGGGCTTGCGGACAAAATCTATTTCCTGCCCGTCACGCCCCATTTCGTCGAGGGGGTGATCCAAAAGGAAAAGCCCGACGCCATCGCCCTCAGTTTCGGCGGCCAGACCGCCTTGAACTGTGGCGTGGAGCTGTTTGAAAAGGGGATCCTCAAGAAGTATGGAATCCACGTGCTGGGCACGCCCGTGCGCTCCATTCAGCTCACCGAGGACCGCGAACTTTTCAACAAAACCCTGATGGGAATCGGGGTCAGCGTCCCGCGCAGTTTCGCCTGCGTGTCGGCGGAATCGGCGAAGGAGGCGGCGGTTAAAATCGGCTTCCCGGTCATGGTGCGCGCGGCGTTCGCGTTGGGGGGCTTGGGTTCGGGCGTTGCCTACGACAAAAAGGAGTTGGAATCCGTGCTTAGCAAGGCTTTTTCGACCTCCGATCAGGTGCTCGTCGAGGAGTATTTGAAAGGCTGGAAGGAGATCGAGTACGAAGTGGTGCGCGACCGGAACGACAACTGCATCACGGTGTGCAACATGGAGAATTTGGATCCGTTGGGCATCCACACGGGCGAGTCCATCGTGGTCGCGCCGAGCCAAACGTTGAACAATCACGAATATCAGAAACTTCGAAACATCGCCCAGAAGGTTATTCGGCATCTGGGAATCGTCGGGGAGTGCAACATCCAATACGCGCTCGACCCCAAATCCGACGATTACAGGGTCATCGAGGTCAATGCGCGTCTCAGTCGCTCCTCCGCGCTGGCGTCGAAGGCAACAGGCTATCCGCTTGCGTACGTGGCGGCAAAATTGGGTCTCGGCTTTGCCTTGAACGATCTTCGCAATGCGGTGACCAAAAAAACCTCCGCTTGCTTCGAGCCCGCGCTCGACTACGTGGCCGTGAAGATTCCCCGATGGGACCTCAACAAGTTCCGAAAAGTGAGCGAGGAGATCAGCTCCGAGATGAAATCTGTGGGCGAGGTCATGGCCCTGGGCCGTTCGTTCGAGGAGGCGTTGCAGAAAGGCCTGCGCATGATCATGGTGGGGGCATTCGGCCTCGAGGCCGACCATCTTTTCTCCGATCTCGACAAGGCCATTGCCGTGCCCACTCCTCGTCGCATTTTCGCCTTGGCGAAGGCGGTCGACGACGGCTACACCCTCGATCGCCTGAACAAGCTCACGGGCATCGATTGGTGGTTCCTCCAAAAGATCCAAAACATCCGCCATCTCGCCCGCGAGATCCACGGGGTAAAAACGCTCAAAAATATTTCAGTCGACCTGATGCGTCGAGCCAAGCGCGCCGGCTTTTCCGACAAGCAAATTGCCTTGAAAGTCTCAAGTCATGAGTCTCACGTGCGAGCGGTCCGAAAAAAAATGGGAATCATTCCGGTGGTGAAGCAGATCGATACCCTGGCCGCCGAATTTCCCGCCAAGACGAACTATCTCTACTTCACCTACTGGGGCGACAAGGACGACCTTGCCATCTCCCCCTTAAAAAGGGGGAGTGCCCGAAGGGCGAGGGGGTCTGGCAAGGTCGTGGTTCTCGGTTCCGGTCCCTACTGCATCGGCTCCTCCGTCGAGTTCGACTGGTGCGCCGTGAACACGGTTCGCACTCTGCGGAAAAAAGGGGTCGAGTCCATCATGGTGAACTACAATCCCGAGACCGTGAGTACCGATTTCGACGAGTGCGACAAGCTCTATTTCGACGAGTTGAGCCTCGAGCGCGTGCTCGATATTTGCGACAAGGAAAATCCCAATGGCGTGGTGGTTTCCATGGGCGGGCAGATCCCGAACAATCTGGCGCAAAAGTTGAAGCGCGATGGCGTCAAAATTTTGGGAACCTCCGTGGAAAACATCGACCGCGCCGAAAGTCGCGACAAGTTTTCGGCCCTATGCGACACCCTCGGGATCGATCAGCCATTGTGGAAGGCGTTTCACACCGTGGCGGAGGCCGAAGCATTCTCCGAAAAGGTGGGATACCCCGTGCTCGTGCGCCCGAGCTACGTGCTCTCGGGCGCGGCCATGAGCGTGGCCCACAACCACGAGGATCTGGAGGGGTTTTTGGGCAAGGCGGTCAAAATTTCGACCGAGGCCCCCGTCGTGATCTCAAAATTTGAGGTCGGCGCGCGCGAGATCGAATTCGATGCCGTGGCGCACAAGGGGAAAATCCTGATCTACGCCGTGTCGGAGCACGTCGAAAACGCGGGTGTGCACTCGGGCGACGCCACCATCGTTCTGCCCCCGCAGAAAACGTATCTCGAAACCATGCGGCGCATCAAAACCATCGGGAAGCGGATCGCATTGGAGCTCAAGATCACGGGCCCGTTCAACATTCAATTTTTGGCGAAGGACAATCGCATCAAGGTCATCGAGTGCAACCTGCGCGCTAGCCGCTCGTTCCCATTCGTCTCAAAGGTAACGGGCCACAACTTTATCGAACTCGCCACCAAGGCCATGCTGGGCGAGGCCGACCACAAGGCTCGTTACCAGACAGTCGATCTCGACTATGTGGCCGTGAAATTTCCCCAATTCTCCTTCACGCGCCTCAAGGGCGCCGACCCCGTGCTCGGGGTCGAGATGGCGAGCACGGGCGAGGTCGCCTGCTTTGGCGACGACCTGGAGGAGGCGTTTTTGAAAGGGTTTCTGGCCACAGGCGGGCGAATCCCCAAGAAGAACATCCTGCTCTCCATCGGTCGCATGGAGGACAAGATGTACATGCTCGAAACGGCTCGCCAGTTGGTCGAGATGGGCTTCTCCCTTTTCGCCACGTTTGGCACCTCTAAATTTCTATCGGAGAACACGGTGAAAAACACGTTGCTCCACAAAATTTCGCATCCTGACACGCCGAACATCGCCGAGTATCTCGACGGCCGGAAATTGGATCTCGCCATCGTGATCCCTCAAACCTACGCCAAGGAGGAACTCACCGACGGCTACCGGATCCGCCGGAAGGCGATCGACCGGAACATTCCGCTCATCACCAACGCGCAGGTGGCCAAAACCCTGGTTCGCTCGCTCGAGAAATACAGGCTCGAGGATTTGAAGATCAAGGACTGGGAGGAATACAAAAATTAATTACGAATGACGAGTTGCGAATGACGAATTTGAACTCGTAACTCGTAATTTGAAACTCGTAATTTATTTCGGTCTAGATTTCAGCGTTCAGCTGGGTGTGGGGCCTGTGCTTCGAGCGGTAGAAATCGCTTTCCAGGTATTGGTCGAACACGCGGTGGAGATGGGGCCGGAATGTCGCCTGGATCTTGTCGAAGGATTCGCGCTTCTCATCCGATTTTCCGATCACCCGCTCAAGCAGTTTTGATTCATCGATATCCAGACCCAGTTCAAGCTGGTCTTTGCATTCGGGGGCGGGCCGGAACTTGAGGGCCTGAAGAACGGTGGAATAGTTCAGGTGCGCCTCTTTTTTGCCGGTGTCGCAGATGATTTTGCGGAATTCCCCGCGTTGTTTCGAAAATAGGATGGCGATCGCCAACAGGGTGTTCAATGGTTTGATACCAAGTATTTTCTCGAATTGGGCGAAGGTTCTTTTTGGGTCCAGTCCCGAGAGGGCGTAGCGGGACGTGGGTCCTGCGCCCTGTAAATTGGCGATCTCGATCACATCGCCATGCAGGGCAAGGCCCACCTGGGCGACGCGGAAATGATCGTTCACGATGCGTTTCACGATTCCAAGCGTGAGATCCGAATTGTCCACCGATTCCGGGTGGGAGCCCGGTAGGACAAGGTTCACAAACGAGGGGTGGTTGGGGGTTTTGAAGACGGAGTGGGTTTCCATGGGGAGGGGGAATTAAAAAAGCCTTCGTCCGGAGGCGAAGGCTGGGGATTGATGGTCAGACGAATGGTCAGTTCAAGATCCAGCCTTCGGAGGGCATTCGCATCAACATGCCGGTCATGGTCTGGAAATCGAATATCATATGTTTGAAGCTTTGAAACGGAGAGGAAGTGTATTGTTGAATTTTATTTGAGAATTGTCAACAGGATGGATCATTTTCCGCTGGTGAGAATGCGAAATCCGAAATTATTTGAGCATCTCCTTCACCACTTTGCTCACCAGGCTGCCGTCGGCCTTGCCCTTGGTTTTGCCCACCACCATGCCCATCACTTTGCCGAAATCGGCGACCGTGGCGTTCATCTGCTTGATAGTGTCAGCGACGATTTTGCGAATCTCCTCCTCGCTCATCTGGGCGGGCATATAGGCCTCGATGATTTTGATCTCGCCCAACTCCTGTTGGGCCATATCGGCCTTGCCGCCCGTGGTGAATGCCTCGGCGGAGTCTTTGCGCTGCTTGATGGCGCGCTTGAAAATGTCGAGCACCACTTCGTCGGTGGCGACTTTATCCTTTCCGCTCACCTCGTATTTCATGATCTCGGCTTTCATCATGCGCAGGGTGCTGGTCTTCAGCTCGTCGCGCGCCTTCATGGCGGCGATCATATCCGCCGTGATTTGTTCTTTGAGGGCCATATTGTTTGATTAAGCTTTAAGCGGTAAGCGTTATGCGATAAGCATTAAACACCGTTGCCTTTATATCAAATTAAAGACAAAAAGTCCCATCAATTTGCTGGAGTAATGGGCAGCTGACCGCTTATTGCTTATCGCTTACGGCTTGAGCATTCGGGGAATCCTCTCGTTGATCCGTGTTGTCACCTCGTAATGGATCGTGTTCGAAAGTTCGCCCATCTCCTCGGACGTGATGATCTCATTTCCCTGTTTTCCGATCAAAACCACCTCGTCCTCCAACCTTGCCTGTGGAATGTGCGACACGTCCACCATGATCATGTTCATGCACACGCGGCCGACCACGGGTGCGCGTCGGCCATGGATGAGCACAAAGCCCTTGTTCCCGAGCGCACGCACGAACCCGTCGTAGTAGCCGATGGGCAACACAGCGACTCTTCCATCGTGTTTCATTTCATACGTGCATCCGTATCCGACAAGCGATCCTTTTTTGACTTCTTTCACCTGGGCAATGATGGTTTTCCAGGTCAGGACGGGTTGAGGTTTGATTTCCAAATGGAGTCGTTCGGCGGCCACGAGTGTCTTGGGGCTCGGCCAAAGGCCATACGAGCCAATTCCCAGGCGCACAAAGTTGAAATGCGCCTCGGGGAAGGCCACGATGCCGGCCGTGGCTGCGCAGTGGCGGTAATGGGGCGCCATCCCATGGAGCTCAAGCGCGTGAATCGCCTCCTCGAATTTTTTGAGCTGGAAGCGCGAATAGTGCTGGTTCAGTCGGTCCTCCAGGTTCGCGAAATGGGTGGAAACGCCTTTCAACTCCAGTTGGGGATGCTTTTTGAGCAGTGCGACAAACGTGGGCAACTGCTCGATCTCGATGCCTTGGCGGTGGTTGCCGGTTTCGATTTTCAGGTGAATCCCAATGGGTTTACCGAGCGCAGCCAGTCCGTGTAGCGTTTCCAGATTGTACACAATGGTCTCCGCCTTGAGCCGAACAATGCCTCCCAAGTCCGAAAGGGGAGTGTACCCGATGATCAAAATCGGGATCTTGATGCCCGCCTTGCGCAAGGCCTCGACCTCGTACAGGGCGTTCGCGCACAGATAATCCGCCCCGTGCTCGGCGAAAACCGTTCCGCATTCAACGAGCCCGTGCCCGTAGGCGTTGGCTTTGATGGCGGGCGCCAGGACGACATGGGGCCCAATCAACTTCCGAAATTCGTGGAGGTTGTGGATGAGCGCCTGTTTCGAGATTTCAACCCATGTGAGATTCATGGGGATAGTATAACAAATGTTTTATTGCGCTTCACCCTCGTTTGCTTTTTTTCATTCCCGCACAGGCGGGAATGAAAAAAGAAGGCACAAAAAAACCCAGCATCCGGCTGAGTTCTGAATCCTGTGTTCTGAGTCCTTATCATTTGGCGGCAATCGCGGTATCTCCTCGTACAAACATCGGCTCGTTCGCCTTCACCATCTTTTGGATCTGGGGGTCTTTCTGGATGTTCTCGAGCGCCTGCACCTTGGCGATTTCCATGTCCCACACTTCGTTCTCGGTCAGCAAATTGGTTCGTTTCAATTCAAGGTTTTTCAGGGCGTAGCCCTTGGTCGCGTTGCGGTTGGCGTTGGCCAAATACGCCAAGCTGATCAAGGTCACCAAGGTGATGATCACGAATACTAGGGCATTTTTGCCAGCCTCGACCTTATAAGAGAGCGGTTTGCTACGCAATGGGATGCTAGGGTTATAATCCAGGGTCAGCACGGCCGCCATGGATTTGTGTGTTTGTATGGGGTTTATGAGGTTTATCATAGGCGTTCGGCGACTCGCAGTTTCGCACTTCGCGAACGCGGGTTGCCCCGAACCTCAATACCGTTGGGTATTATAGGTTTTTTGGTTAAAAGATAAAGTTTTTTCTTAAAATTGCATTGACAGACTGGGAGATATTTTGGACATATACATTCCTGCGTGTAGTGGCGGAATACGGTTTTGACGATGCGATCTTCGAGGGAATGGTAGGCGATGACGGCGATGCGGCCCTTGGGGGCCAGGACGGCGACCGCCTGGTGAAGGGCGGATTCCAGCGTCTCCAGTTCTCGGTTCACGGCGATGCGCAACGCTTGGAAGACTCGTGTGGCCGGGTGGATTTTTTCCTTCCAACCCATAATGGAGATCAAGAAGTTTGCGAGGTCGAGCGTGTCGGTGAACCGGGCCTCCTTTCGGCGATGGACTATTTTCTTGGCGATCCAGCGCGATTTGCGCTCCTCTCCGTATTCAAAAATGACGTTGGCCAGTTTTTCCTCGGGGTAGCTGTTCACAATCCATTCCGCGGTGAGCTTCTGTCCCCGGTCGAAACGCATGTCGAGCGGGCCGGCCTTGTGGAACGAGAATCCGCGCTCCGGGTCGTCCACATGGGGTGAGGAGAGTCCGAGATCCATCAAAATGGCGTCGGGCGCGCCGAACTTGGTTTTGGCGAGCGTTGCCTTCAGGTGCTCAAAATTGAGGTTTACGAATGTGATTTGCTTTAAATATTTTTTCAGTCGTTTTTTGGCGCGCTTCAAATTTTCCTCGTCCTGGTCGAAGGCCAGGAGTTTTCCCTTGGGGCCGATGCGTTTCAAGATTTCCTCGCTGTGTCCGCCAAGGCCCAAGGTGCAATCCACCACTTTCATTCCCTTTCGAAGATTTAAAAGATCAAGTGACTCCTTTAGCAGTACGGGGATATGCGAAAAATCAGCCATGGCTATCGGAGGGTTCCGAAATAAATTGGGGTGCGCCATGCCTGTATCACTCTTGTATTCAGTGCCATTGGTTGTTTTTATTTTTGTTTTTGACTTTTTGGCTTACATCCACAATTTAGTTTGTATACATTTTTTGGTCAATAACAAAAAATGTGTTCAGATTGTTACAACCTAAAGTTGATGTAACAAAATGAACAAAAAAATGGTTCATTGATGCGGAAAAACGCACGCATGGTTTACAATGTGATTTGAATTGACAAAAATGATAAAAATACGTAAAATATACACGCATAAAAATCCATCGAGTTTCTGGCGCGGTTTGCGGATTTTTGGTCTTTGAAACCGTAGGCATGAAAGTTGCGTCGAGGCATCCCTTTTCGATTCCGTATCAGCGTTGCTGGTCGAAATCGAAGGGAAAATTGGATTCTCTCGGCGCAACAAGAACAAGAAGTCAAACGAAGTTCAACGCAGCAAGTGAGGTCATGTGAAATGAGGAAGTCATTCGCCCTGGTGCTCACCGTTGCCATTTTCGGCGCCGGTTGCACCTCCGACGGCAAGAACGGCGTCGACGGCAAGGACGGAAAGGACGGCACCAATGGTGCCTCCTGCACCGTCGTCGTCAACACCGACTCGTCCGCCACCATCACCTGCCCCGACGGCACTCAGTACACCGTCGCGAACGGCAAGGATGGTGCCAGCGGAACCAACGGCAGGGATGGCGCCGATGGCGCTTCCTGCTCCGTCACCGACAACGGCAACGGCACGGCCACCATCACCTGCCCCGACGGCACGTCGGCCACGGTCGGCACCCCTTTCAGGGACCCGGTCGCCTGGG
Organism: Candidatus Peregrinibacteria bacterium; assembly: GCA_016220125.1. GTDB lineage: Bacteria > Patescibacteriota > Gracilibacteria > UM-FILTER-43-11 > UM-FILTER-43-11 > FEN-1329. The sequence goes on along the minus strand of JACRIF010000044.1, from coordinate 11,703 downwards.
TCGAAACGGCTCATTCGGGTGGCATTGTGCTGGCGGGCTCGAGCGAGGTTTTCTCTGCTCGCTACCTCGTGTACAACACCGGCAGGGTCAACCCCTTGAGGACTCTTACCGTCATCAACGACCTCGAGGGGGCGTTCGACCAGCCCCAGGATACCCTGGGGATCGCCAACGTGAGGGTTTCCTGTTCGCCTCCGAGCGGATCGGGAGCCACCCTCACCTTCAGTGGCAGCCTGGTCAACGGCCAGGTCAAGTTCGGCAACTTGAACTGCTACGACGAGTCCGGAACGGGCTTGGCGGTCGAAGTGGCCTTCGATGCTCCGTTCATGGTCTCGGTCGGCGAATCGCTTTCCGGCGTTCGTGTCCGCTTGGGGATCCGCGAGGATTCCCTCGAGGTTCACGGGCAGGATCGGATCAATGGATTTGTGATCCGAAAGAGCAAGCCGACGCTCGCCAAGGTCGCGGGACTTTCCACGACTTTGGTGAACGGTGAAAACCGTCTGTACGGCCTCACGGTGACCGCGGATAACGCGGGCGCCATCAGCTTTGGTCGTCTGACGTTCCAGGTGGATACCGACGTTCCGTTGGCCAACCTCCGGTTTTACCGGGGTTCGACCCTACTCTCGCCCGGCGCGGTGAATATTTTCAGCGAAACCGCCGACCTCGGTAGCGCCTCGGGTAATCCACTCACGGGAAATCGGGTGGGCGTTTCCTTCAATCAGGAGGAGACAGTGGCTGCCGGCACTTCCCAGTCGTACGCGCTTGCCGCAACCGCGACAGGGGTGTTGGTTGGAAATGCGGTGGTGACCCGGCTCTTGGGCGACGACAATCGTCTGCTCCAGATCGCCAGCCCCGCCTACAACCCGCTGACCGGCCGCATCCACACCACGGATGGGTCGGCCCTTTTCTCCAATTCGGCTGGCCTGACTCAGGCAAAGCCGTTGGAGGAGATCAATATCGCCTGGTCCGACCAGTCGGCCGATGCCCACGCTTATCCGATCGTCACGAACGGGTTGGTCGCGGCGGGCTCCGGCTCGTGCGACTGGACCAACGGGTGGGGTCTGGGGGTCGAAAGCCTCTCCAGCCATACCCTCACCAAGTAGCCGAGAGAATCCGTTCTCCAAGAGGCGCCCCCCATCCCTGCTCCGTCAGGGTGGGGAGGCGCCTTTTCAACTTGCTCGAATTGCAGGGTGTTCGGATGTTAATAATTTGCAAAAAATATTATCTTATTGTATAATATACACATTACCCAATAAAACAAAACCCGTATGAGTTTTATAAAAAAACACATGAGGCTGTTATCAGCCTTTTTTATTGTTGCCCTATTTTTAGTCGCAGGGCTCATGTGGGGAACATCCCTGAACACCTCAAATCTTACAGGCGCATTGATCAACAGTAGGGTTCAGCGCAATGTTGAGTCGAATATGTCCCAGATCAAAATTCAGCCGATGAGCAAGGTGTCGGAGGGTCATTTTCTATCTAGTTTTCCAAATTCCCCATGGCTTGGAAATGCGGGATATAAATTTCGCTACAACGGAAATAGTGAGCATCTTATTGGCAGTATTTACGATCGTAATGACGGATTTGTCAAAAATGTATGTGAAGAAATTTCTGGAAATATAAGTGATGTTTATTGCTGGTGGACTAATGAGCCGACCATGTGGGCTAATGGCACAAATACCATGGATGGATTTTATAAATTCAAATTTTTTGAAGATACGACTGGAAACCCTGTTATGGCAGATGTGATTCAAGGTGAACCTACCCCCCCTCAATTCAGGCTAATTGGTGCGTCGGATGTTTTTGAGTTGGACGTGGTGGACCTGCTGAATCCATAGGCGATCGGCTCATATCGTCTTCCGGTGGCCGAGAGAATCCGTTCTCCAAGAGGCGCCTCCCATTCCTGCACCGTCAGGGTGGGGAGGCGCCTTTTTATCATGCGCCTTGTATCACGCCTCGTTTTCCGTTACTCTTTTTATACCAATTTTCGGATCTGAAAAACTTAAATCCTTAATCCATTTTCGATGCATAAACTTACTACTTTGCCCAACGGTCTTCGGATCGTGGTTACCCCGGTCGAAGGCACCAAGTCCGTCACGGTGCTCGTGCTCGCGGGAGCTGGTTCCCGTTTCGAGAACAAGTCGATCAAAGGCGTCTCCCATTTTTTGGAGCATTTATTTTTCAAGGGGGGCGAGCGTTTCAAGAACGCCGGTGAGGTATCGGCCGCCATCGACTCGGTGGGGGGTGATTTCAACGCCTTCACCGGAAAGGAATACGCCGGCTATTACGTGAAATTGGCATCGCACCAGAAAGAGGTCGCCTTCGATGTGATTGGCGACATGTTGCTCAATGCCACCTTCATCAACTCCGAGATCGACAAGGAGCGTGGCGTGATCCTAGAGGAATACAACATGTACCAGGACACCCCCATGTATCAGGTCGGCTGGGATTTCGAGCGGTTGATTTTCGGGGACCAGCCCATGGGATGGGACCAGATCGGCGAGATGCCCATCATCAAATCGGTGACGCGCGATGAAATCGTACATTACAAGAATGCCCTGTACACCCCCGACAACGTGGTGATCAGCGTGGCTGGTCATGTGACCGAAAAAGAGGTGCTCGATTTGGTGACGAAGTATTTCCCCTTTGGCAACGAGACACGCACGATCAACCCGGCTCCGTACGTCCGGATTCATGGCGACAAGCGCGTGAAGGTCCAAAACAAGAAGACCGAGCAGGGGCATTTGATTCTGGGAACCGAGGGCCTTCCGGCCCTTCACAAGGATGAGTATGTGGAAAAGGTACTCAGCGTGATTTTGGGCGGAAACATGAGCTCCCGCATGTTCATGAATGTGCGCGAGGCGAAGGGGCTGTCGTACTACATTCGCACGTCCACCGACGACTATTCCGATGCCGGCGTCATTTCCACCTCCGCGGGAGTGGATCTCAAGCGGGTCGATCTGGCCATCACCGCCATCCTGGAGGAGTACCGCAAGATCACCGAGGAAAAAGTGAGCGAGGCCGAGTTGACCAAGGGAAAGGAGTTTATGAAGGGAAAGATCATCCTCCGTCTTGAGGACAGCGAGGAGTACGCGCATCTGATGGGCAAGCAGGCCTTGCTGTATCCGAAGATCGAGAACGTGAACCACATCCTGCAACAGATCGACGCCGTCACCGCCGACGACATTCTCCGATTGTCGCGCGAACTGTTCCAGGAAGACAAGTTCCGTTTGGCCCTCATTGGCCCCTTCGAGGACCCGGCGCATTTCGAAAAATTACTCCACTATTAATTCGGAATTTGAAAAGTGGAATGCGAGTGATACAATGCAGTTCGTAATTTGTAATTTTTTATATGGAAAGAACACTTGTCCTCATCAAGCCCGATGCCGTGCAGCGCAACCTCGTCGGTGACATCACCCAGCGCTTTGAGCGCAAGGGTTTGAAGTTGGTCGGCCTCAAATTGATCCAGCTCGATTCCAAGATCCTCAAGGAGCATTATGCCCACTTGCTCGACAAGCCGTTCTATCCGGGCACCGAGAAATTCATGCAAAGCTCCCCCGTGGTCGCCCAATGTTGGGAAGGATTCGAGGCGGTCGAGGTGGTGCGCCAAATGTGCGGTGTCACCAATTCCCGCAAGGCCCTGCCGGGAACCATCCGCGGAGACTTCGGCATCAGCGTCCAGTGCAATCTGGTCCATGCGTCCGACTCCCTCGACACAGCGAAAAAAGAGGTGCCCCGATTCTTCGCCGTAAACGAAGTCTTGAACTACGAGAAAATGGGCCCCGAGTATCTCTACGCCCCGGACGAGAAATAATTGTGCAATCGAAAATCCAAACATCCCAAGGACTTTCGTCCTTGGGATTTTTTAGTGGCTTATCGCTTATAGCTTATCGCTAATGATTTATTCCGTGTAAATCAGCGTGATCTTGATGATGCCCAAATTGTCCTGCTTGATGCCGATGCCGATGTTTTTCCAATGGGATTCCTGAAGCACGGTGTTCGCCGAGGCCTGTTGGAGGGCATCGCTAAAACTGGAATTGCCCATGATGTAGGTTCCCAGGGCCGATTTGATCCCGGAGTTTCGGATCGAGTCCACCAAGGTGGGGGCCGAGGGGCCGGTGAAGTCGAAGAAGTTTTCATCCACCATCCGCTGGCTCCAGGTCTGGGCCAAGGTGTTCAGGTTCGATTGGGGCGCCAGTGCGGTTCCTCGATTTTGGTTGATCGCCGACAGCAGGGAATTCCGAAGGGAGTCCAGGTTGTCCATGTTGAGGGGGTCCGGGGAGAAAATTTGGACGAACAGGTACCCGCCGTCCTTGGCCTTGGTGATGCCAAAGCCGACCCGGGTCCAGTCGGGGGAAAGGATGTTGGAGCGGTGGATGGCGCTGCGCATCAGGCCGTATTCGGCCAATTCCAAAGTCGTGTCCTTGGCCAGGTTCTCGCTGACCTGGGTGACGATGCCGTAATTTTTCCGCAGGTCGTTCGCGCCCATTCCCTGGCTGTCCCAATGTCCGAAATAGTTGTTGGCCACCATGTCGTCGCTGCGGTATTGGGCAAGCCGGGTGAGGCTGTCGTCCTGCGCGAGCGGGGGCAGGCCATAGGTGGCCCGGTCTTTGTTGACCAGCCCCAGCATTTTAAGCCGCAGGGCTGGCAGATCCGTTCCGAGGTTCACGGGAGTCGCTGTTTGAAGGTCTCGTGGATTGGGGATAAGGGGGAATTGGTTCCGGATATAGATGGGGACATTGATGATCGCCAATCCCTCGACATTGTTGACCTCCAGGATGTGGAGGGCGGTTTCCTTAACTGTGTAGCTGACCGTAAGGGGGTCGGTCGAAGCGGGGAAGGATTCGATGCCGAAGGCATTTTTTTTGGCGGTTTGGGTGGCACTGGTCACGGGAAGCTCCTCAACCGTCCCATTGGGCAGGATCACCGCGGCTTTGGACCGGATCGGGACTTTGGCTTTGAAAATGGCTTGGATCGTTTCCTTGAGGATGGCGTTCTGGGTGAGGCTGGTCAGTTCCACCTCGTCGGCGTTCACGGTGTGTTCGTAATGGTTGGTGGCGATGAAGGGGGTGGTGGTGGCAGGGCTCCAGACGATTTGGGTCGGCTCCAGAATTGAATTTTGGGTGAGCTTTGCCCCGCGCACAAAAAGGTCGACATTCCCCGGTTTGAATCCGGAAAATTCCCGGTAGTAGGGTTTCCATTCGGTGGTGTCGTGCAGGAAGAAGCTCTTTTTCAATCCCCCCTGCTGAAGGGTGAGTTTGAAAAGGTTGTAGAGGCCGGGACTCCAGCGCACAACCGTGTCCCCGTTTTCCACGGTGGTTTTGACGTTGGAAACCGGGAGCAATTGCTGGCTTTCCACCTCTTCGATGCACGTGTTCCGAAGCACCATGATTTCCTTGACGATGCTATTGCCTGATTCTCCGGGGAGGATTCCCAGTTTGTAGGTGCCCTCTTTGGGGAAGCGAAGAGAAATGGAGAATTGACCGTCTTTTATGGGGCCCCCGAAGCTGGTTTGGCCCCCAGCGCTGTCGACAAAGAACGCATTCACCTCTGGGGTTTTCGCCAGGGTTGAGCCTTTGATGAGCATGGTTTCGCTCAAGAGGACTCGGTTGGGCAACGGTGCCGAGAGGGTGATATTTTCGAAATCGTTTTTTCCGATAAACGCCAAGGTCTTGGCCTCCGGGCAGGAGGTTTTGGTGGCATTGAGCAAATCGGCTGAGAGGGGGGTCGGGGAGGGGGTTGGAGTCGGGGTGGGTTGAGAAGAATCCGGGGCCGTGGTGACTTCGATTTTCACTTCGATGATTCCGCGGGAAAGCAGCGAGATGGATTCGAAAGCGGCTTGGCTGAGGTCGATGACGCGGGTGGGGTCCGACACATAGGGGCCACGATCGTTCACCCGCACCACCACCGATTTTCGGTTCTCGAGGTTGGTCACCTTGAGCCAGGTGTCAAACGGGTAGGTGCGATGGGCCGCGGTGAAGGCCGACGCATCGAACACTTCGCCGTTGGCCGTGGTTTTGCCGTGGAACAGGGCGCCGTAGTAGCTCGCTTTTCCATCGGACAGCATCACATCGCTTTTCGACAGGCGATACATCAGTTCCGCCAAGAGTCCCCGGGTGACCGGTTTCGCGGGCGACACGTTTTCCTCGGGCTTTTGATCCAGGAGCCCCGCCAGGCGGGCGTAGTCGAAATAGGGCGCGAACCAGGCATCGGTCGGCACATCCGCATAGGGGTTGGCTTTGGGCACGGGAAGTTCCACGGCGTTGGTCTTGAGCAGGATTTTGAGCGCCTCGGCCAAGTTCACGGTGTCCCCGGGGCGGAACAGGCCTGTGGTGCTATCGCCCGACACAATGCCGAGGTTTTTGGCTTTCGAGACGTATTTGCCATACCAGGCTTCGGAATCCACATCGGGAAAAAGCGCCTGCTTTTGGATCTCAGGAACCAGGATGTCGGACCCGAGCAGGATCACCTTCAGGATCTCCGCGCGGTTCACGGCCTGGTCGGGTCGAAAGGTGTGGTCGGGATACCCCTGGATGACCCCCTTGTCGAACAAAGCGGTGATCGCCTCGTAGTGGGGATTGTCGCTGGCTACATCCGTGAAGACCACGGTGGCCCATGCGCCCTGGGTCATCAGAAAGAGACCAAGGCTCAGCGCGGCCGAGAGGCAAGTGCGTCGAATACGATTCATAGTTTATTTTATAAGGGTTACACTTGCCTATTGTACCAAAATACCATACTTTTTTATAGGACTCGAAAATAAGAACTCAGAAGTCAAAAGTCAGCGGTCAGCAGTCATCTGGGTCCTGACTCCTGTGTGCTGTTTCCTGCTTTGAAAATGGTTCAAGCCTATTACATCTTTGGAGTGCTGGTCGCCACGGCCCTGGGGTGGGTTTCCTGGGTGGTGGTGCTCAATAAAATGAGCCCCTTCCTCTCGGGGGATTTGGCCTTGGCCTTTTTTTACGCCAGCCTGTTTTTGGCGCTCACGGGCACCTTCACCCTGCTGAGCTATTACATCCGATTGGCGGTGACCCGATCCGACAATTTCTTTCGCAATCTCAATGCCGCCCTCAGGCAGGGCACCCTGCTTTCAATCATGGCGTGCACCGGGTTGGCCTTCCAAAGGCTTCGCGTGCTTACATGGTGGGACGCCCTCCTGTTGCTGATGATCGTGGCGTTGATCGAGTACTACTTTATGAATCGCGAATAGTTCGGGTTCGAGAAAAGAGTTCGAGTCGAGGCATTGTGGTTTCTCGAACTCGAACCCAAAACTCGAACTGGTTTTACGCATTGATCTTCCTCTCCAAATAGTCCTTCAGCTCGGCAATCTTGATCCGATCCTGCTTCATCGTGTCCCGATCGCGCACGGTCACGGCCTGGTCTTCCAGGGTGTCGTAGTCGACGGTGATGCAGAAAGGGGTGCCGATCTCGTCTTGCCTGCGGTAGCGTTTGCCGAAGGACCCCGTCACGTCGTAGTCCATCGTGAACAGATTCTTGAGCGAATCGTACACCTCATCCGCCTTGGCGGTGAGCTCCGGTTTTTTCATGAGGGGCAGGATCGCGGCCTTGTACGGGGCGATCTTGGGCTTGAAGCGGAGCACCACGCGCACCTCTTTCTCGCCCTTGGTATCCGTCACCTCCTCCTCGTCGTAGGCGGAAAGCAGGGTCATGAGGATCGTGCGGGAAAGTCCGAAAGTGGGCTCCAGCACATGGGGCAGGAATTTCTCGTTGGTCTCGGGATCGAGATAGGTCATGTCCACGCCGCTCTTTTCCTGATGGTTCTTCAGGTCGAAATCCGTGCGGTAGGCCAAGCCGTAGAGCTCCTTCCATCCGAACGGCGTGTGGTATTCGATGTCCACGGTTCGTTTCGAATAATGGGAAAGTTCGGTTTTCTCGTGTTCGCGGATCCGGGTTTTCTCCTTGTGGATGCCAACGATTCCAAGCCATGTCTGCATCTCGCCCATCCAGTACTCGAATTTTTCCTCCCACATGGCGGGTTTGATGAAATATTCGAATTCCATCAAGTCGAATTCGAGCGTGCGGAAGATGAAATTCCCCGGGGTGATCTCGTTGCGGAAGGCCTTGCCCGCGGCCGCAATGCCGAAGGGGATCTTCTTGCGGCTGGAATTGAGCACATTCTTGAAATCCACGAACATGCCTTGGGCGATTTCACCCCTCAAATACACGGGCTCCGTGTTGGCGGTGGTGGGGCCGATGTTGGTGCGGAACAGCAGGTTGAACTTGCGCACCTCCGTCCAATTCTTGCCGCCGCATCCGGGGCATCGCAGATTGTTCTCCGTGATCAGTTTGCCCAAGTCCTCCAGGCTCAGCCCCTCCACCTTCACATCGGTGTTGTCCTCGATCAAATGATCGGCGCGGACGCGCTTCTTGCAGTCCTTGCAATCCACCTGGGCGTCGCTGAAGTTGGCCACGTGGCCCGAGGATTCCCAGACTTTGGGATTCATGAGGATGGCGGCGTCGATGCCCACCATGTCGCGGCGGCTCTGCACGAAGAATTTCCACCAGGCCTGCTGGATGTTGTTTTTGAGTTCCACGCCCACGGGGCCCAGATCCCACGTGTTGGCGAGCCCGCCGTAGATCTCGGAGCCGGGGTACACGAATCCTCGGCGTTTGCAGAGGGAGACCAGTTTGTCCATCAGGTCGTTTTTCGGTTCGGTTTTGGGGCTGGTTTTTACGGGTTTGTCAGGCATAAAATGAGGGGATTAATCGTTTGGGAACGGCGAAATTTTAGCACGTAAAATGGACCAAAACAATTCGGAAGCGGGGAATTGGTTTTTTGAAAACCGAAGGCGCGATTCGCAATCGCGCCTTCGCTGGGTGTTGAGTTGAAATTCTCAATTATTTCCTCATGCGCTCTTCTGCTTCCTTGGCGGCCGTCTCCGCATTTTCAAGGTCGGTCGCCCCGAAGAGCGAGGACATCATGGATTTGCCGATCACGTTCATGAGCAGGCCGAACAGGGCGACGCCGCAGAGCATGGCCATGCCTGCCACGATTTTGCCGAGCGGAGTCGAGGGATACATGTCGCCGTAGCCGACCGTTGTGATGGTCACGATGCACCACCACATGGCCGCGGGAATCGAGGTGAACTGGGTGTTTTCCACCCCGCGCTCAATGTAGTATTCCGCGGTGCTGAAGGTGACGAGCACGGTGGAGAGGGCGATGAGGTAAATTTGAAGATCCATCTTCAGGGTGCTGAATTTGGTCGCGACTTCAGGTGCGGATTGGGTGGTGGCCGTTTTGGCCAGTTTCAGGAGCCTGAGCATCCTCATCATCCGGAGGAAGCGGAGGACGCGGAGGATGCGGAGCACTTTCACGGCGCGGAGGTCGATTCCACCCGTGAGAAAGGTCGGAATGATGGCGAGGAAATCGATGATGCCCCAGACGCCGAAAAGGTAGGCCTTCTTGCGCTTCGCCACATAAATGTTGGCGGCGTACTCGAGGGTGAAGAAGAAAACCACGACCCAATCGGAAATGTCGAAAAAGGTTTTGTATCGGACGGCGATGCTTTCGACCGAATCCAGCAGGATCGAGACGATCGAGAAAAGGATCAACAGGACGATGAAGTCGTTGATGATCCGGTACAGCTTTGATTCCTCGTTGCCGAAGCCTTCGTGGATGAAGCGATCGACCGAGCCCCAAAAGCCTTTTTTGCGCGAGGGGGCTGTGTAGAGGTCTGTCATCGGGGTTGTGGTTACAAAACAATCCTACTATTTTACCATGAATAGGGGTGATTTGTAAACGGGCTGGAGAGGGGTGGTGGTTTGGCGCAACCGAAAAAGGGTGTTCGAAAAAAGGGCTTGAGCTTGAGTGTTTGTGTGGGCGTGAGGGGATTGAATATTTTTTCCTCACACTCAAGCTCAAGCCGTTGTTCGCACTGCTCAGGATTCGATCATAAATGTCACGGGTCCGTCGTTCACCAGCTCCACTGCCATGTGGGCCTGGAACACCCCCTCGGCCACGATGAGCCCCGTCAATTTTGCCTTCCGCACAAATTCCTCGTACAGGTTTCGGGCGAAATCGGCCCCGGCCGCCTCGTTGAAGTCGGGTCTGCGGCCTTTTTTTGTGGATCCGTACAGGGTGAACTGGGAAACCGCCAAAAGTTCCCCGCCAATCTCCAAAAGCGAGCGGTCGAACTCCGTTTTTTCCGAAGGGAATAGCCGCAGGTTGGCGACTTTCTCCGCCAGCCATTCGGCGTCTTTTTCCGTGTCCGCATGCGACACGCCGACAAAGGCGACGATGCCTTGGCCAATGGTGCCGACAATTTTGTGGTCGACCGTCACGGTGGCTCGGGTGACCCGTTGGATGAGAAGTCGCATAGGCGAAGGATGAGGAACGATTCCACATTACCGTGCGTGAGGGGGTTTGAAAATGGGGAATCGTGGTGGATAAGAATTGACCGAATAAGAGTATGGTGATTAAATAAGCGCCTAAGTTGTCCTTTGAAAGCATTGGTATTGGATTTTTAAGGTTGGGTTTTTTGGTTTCGTCTTGGCCGCCATTGGGGTGGTCGGGATGGAAATGGGTGCATCGCACACACAGCGAAGGATGGGGCATGCAACGGAATGTGAATGGGAAGAAGGCTGAGCAGTCCAAGTTCAGGAACCAGAAGGTTCAGGGCGAACGACTGTTCGAGGCCGTCCGGGATGGGGATATGGACAAGCTCCTGTATTCGATCCGTCAGGGCGCCGATGTGAACGCGCGGGATGCGGATCGCCAGACGCCGCTGGCCATCGCCTGCCGGACCGGCAACGCCCCCCTGGTGAAGGCGCTTCTCGAGAAGGGGGCGAACCCCAACGGGAAGAGCGGGGAGCTTTTGCACACCCCGCTCATGGAGGCCGCCATGCAGGGGCGGTACAACCTCATCCGGGTGCTGATCCGCCACAAGGCCGAGATCAACGCCGTGGATGTCGATTGCCGCACCGCGTTGATGTTCGCCGCGATGAAGGGCAATCCCAAAACCGTCATGATGCTGTTGCTGGCCAAGCCGGACGTGAGCCTTCGCGATGAGCAGGGCAAGTGCGCCTTGGACCACGCGAAGGGGGAGGAGGCGATCCAGCTGATCCGCGCCCGCATGGCGCAGGGTTAGCGCTAAACCAGACTCAACACGTTCTTGCGAAATCCCCCTCGTTTTGAGGGCGGTGTTTCGGAGGTGAGTGAACGGGGGTCGGCATTCGTGCCGACCCCCCCAACCTTAAAAGGCCAATCGAATCGGAAAGGGTGTTGTCCTTTTTTGGGTGTGCCGGTTGAGCCCATTTTCATTTAAGTTTTTCAATGGGTCCATTCGTCCATTCGACATAGAGTTGGAAATGGGTTATTTCTCATGTTGAATGATTAAAAAAAGCCCCCCGCCACCGGGGGGTGGTGAGGGGGGCTTCCAACCATATGCATGGGAATGTTTGTTTTAACACGTCGCTCGCGAGCGACGGTGTTTTACAGGGGTTTCAAGGCCGCTTCCTTGAGCTTCAGGGCCCTGCGTTTGTCGAAGGCGGTGAAGGCAAGGGCGGAAAGCAGGGCGAGAACCATCAGCATCGCAAGGTTGGCGGGGCCGGTCTGGGCCAGGCGGTAGCCGGCGGGCGCGCCACCGAGAACAGTCACGACGCTTTCGACGGGCTCGATTCCCTCAAGTTCGCGGACGAGGGCGGTGGTCAAGCACTTCAGCCGAGCTCCGGGAGCTCCGGCAACCACCT
>JACRIF010000049.1 GCA_016220125.1 Candidatus Peregrinibacteria bacterium | reverse complement strand
TCCGCCAGATCGAGGCGAAAATCCTCCAAAAGCTTCGCGACCATCCCACCAGCATCAAAATCAAGGACAATTGATCCAATCTTGATTCGCAATTTGAAACTCGTAACTCGTAATTATTTAATACTATGACCAACAAGAACAATACGGAACAGGTTTTGGTGACCAAAGACGGCCTCGCCAAACTGAAGGAGGAGCTCAAGCATTACAAGGAGGTTCGCCGAAAGGAAATCGCGCAACGCCTGAAGGAGGCTATTTCCTACGGAGACCTCTCCGAGAATTCGGAGTACGAGGAGGCTAAAAACGAACAAGCCTTCGTGGAAGGCCGCATCATCGAACTCGAAAAGATGGTGGACAACTCCCACATCATTTCGGACAACGCCAAATCCACCGACAAATTGATCCAGATCGGCACCACGGTGACCGTTCAGAACATGACCGAAGAGGATGAGCCCGAGACCTACACCATTGTCGGCTCCACCGAGGCGGACCCCACCGCGCAGCTCATTTCGAATGAATCCCCCATCGGTTCCGCCATCCTGGGCAAGACCAAGGACGATGTGGTGAAAGTGAAAGTCCCCGCGGGCTTGTATGAATACAAGATTTTGAAGGTGAAATAAATATGAGCGCGAGTAGCCAGTCTCAAGTCTCAAGGGTATAAAAATAGGTGCCCCTTGAGACTCGCGCTTGAGACTTGAGACTATGGACTTATCTACCCCCATCATCGCCACCCTGCTTGCCCTACTTCCGGCGCTTGGCTGGATGGTTTTTTACTATAGGAAGGATTACCGCGATCCGGAACCCATGTCTGTCCTTTTCCGGACGTTTTTGGCGGGATGCGTGGTGGCCATCCCCTTTTTGGTGTTGAAGATTTTCCTGTCGCATATCCCCAATCTGGGAATGGCATTTAAGGGGTTCACCGCGGTTTTGCTGTTCGCGGCGCTCGAGGAAATGGCAAAGCTGGTCGCCAGCATTTTCGTGGTCACAAGGCATCGGCTCGACTTCAACCAGGTGATCGACGGAGTGGTCTATGCGGTCACGGCCGCGATCGGTTTCGCATTTGTGGAGAACCTGTACTACTTCATCCAATTCCTGAACTCCGGCTCCGAGGATCTGCTGACCGTCTTTGTCTTCCGCAGTTTTGGGACCATGGTGGCGCACACCTTGTTTTCGGGGATCGCCGGCCTCATATGGGCCTATGCCTATTTCTCGAAACAAATCTCCCCCTTCAGCCAAAAACATTTGCTGGCATTTGAGCTCAAGGATTTTTTGAACCGTGAAATGTTGTCGCTCCATATCCTTCGAAAAAATGTGTTGAGGGGGAAACCCTCCCAACGAGGAGGCCACGAGAAAAAAACGCTCGTGCTGGAGGGGATGGTCGCGGCGATCCTGCTCCATGCCCTATTCAATGTGTCGACAGCCCTGAAGCTTTTCGGACAAAATCTGACCTTCCTGTTGGTGCCGGCACTCATGGCCGGGTTGTTTTGGATTTCCTATATGTTCACCAAAAAAATGAACATCCAAATCCTGAAAGTGGTTTGAGGAAATCCCTTTTCGCTGGATTCTGGCATCGAAATTTGATATAATGAAATGATGTCAGAGCCGACCCAAACACCAGCGGCCCCCTCGATCAACGTCTCGGAAGAGGTGCGAAAAAAGTACCCCGAATTGGTCGAATTGATCAAGGCGAGTCAATCCATGACCAACGAGGAGCGCCAATACTGGGTGGACGTGCTCTTGATCATGAGCGAGGACCAGATCCAAAACCTGCGTGGCATTTTGGCGAACGAGAAAAAGCAGGTCGACGAGGCCAATCAAAAACTCAAAACCGGGATGGGCGAGGAGGAATCGAAGGTCAAAATCCATTTTGATGAAATCCGATACCGCGAAAGGAAGAAAATGCTGAGGGAAACGGAAATCAAATCGGAATCCGAGGAAAAGCAAAACGAAGCCGCCCTGCTCGAGGAGATCGGCAAAATGTAGGTGGAAAAGCCTCAGGCTTTTTTAGGCGTGTCTTTTTTTGCCGAGGAATCCGTTTTGTAGAATCCACCCCCCTTGAAATGGATCGGCGGTGCGACCAGCAATCGCTTGGCGCCCGCTTTTCCGCAATGGACGCATTTGGTTTTTCGGGTTCCCACGGAAACCAAGGCCTCAAAGGCCTGGCCGCACGCGGAGCATTTGAAATGGTAATTGGGCATGGGAAGTGGACCTCAAAAAAATCCAAATCAGTATAGTTTTTATCGCGCCTGATCGCAACGTCTTCCCTCGGAGTTTCGCCTGTGATACTATCCCTTTTGTGGTTTGAATTGTCATTCAAAATCCGATATTCACCATCAAATTTGAAAATTGAAAATTCGTAATTCGTAATTATTGTATATGTTGCCTCCCGCCTACGACGCCAAACAATATGAGGATGCCATCTATAAAAAATGGGAGTCGGCTGGCGCCTTCAAGGCCAAGGTGAACCCGGCCAAGAAGCCGTTCACCATCGCCATGCCTCCGCCAAACGTGACAGGCACATTGCATTTGGGCCATGCCGTCATGCTCGCGCTGGAGGATATCATGATTCGTCATCGCCGGATGAAGGGATACGAGGCGCTGTGGATTCCAGGAACGGACCACGCCGCCATCGCCACGCAGAACAAGGTCGAAAAAATCCTCGCTGGTGAAGGCATGACACGCGAAAAGTTGGGTCGTGAGCTATTTTTGAGCCGGGTGCGCGAGTTCGTGGCCAACTCCAAGGACACCATCCGGAACCAGATCCGCAAAATGGGTTCCAGTTGCGACTGGTCGCGCGAACGCTACACCTTGGACGAGGACCTTTCCGAAGCCGTCACGGAGATTTTTGTGAAGATGTACGAGGACGGCCTGGTGTACCGTGGCTACCGCATCGTGAACTGGTGCCCCCGCTGTGAATCCACCCTGGCGAACGACGAGGTGGAGCACGAGGAAATTGAGGGAAATTTCTACCATATCCTCTATCCGGTCAAAGGCGAAAAGGAAGGGTTGGTCGTGGCCACCACCCGGCCCGAAACCATGCTGGGCGACACCGCGGTCGCCGTGAACCCCAAGGACAAGCGCTACAAAAAATATATTGGGAAAACCATCCTGCTCCCCCTCACCAACCGCGAGATTCCGATCATCGGAGATGACTACGTGGATCTCAAAACGGGAACCGGTGCGCTCAAGGTGACTCCGGCCCACGACCCGAACGATTTCGAGATCGGCAAGCGCCACAAGCTGGCCACGATCCGCATCATGGACGGGGCGGGTCGGATCAACGAGCACGGCGGAGCCTACAAGGGCCTCGACCGTTTTACGGCTCGCGAAAAGGTGTTGGAGGATTTGAAAACCAAGGAATTGCTGATCAAAATCGAACCCCTCAAGCACAATGTCGGCCATTGCTACCGCTGCAGCGCCATGATCGAGCCGCTCACTTCGGATCAATGGTTCATCGATGTGAACAAAAAGGTCGCCAAATTGGGAGGAAAAAGCCTCAAGGAACGCTCGCTGGAGGTGGTGAAGGACAAATCCATCCAGATCATCCCGGACCGATTCAAAAAAACCTACCTGAATTGGATGGGCGAACTGTACGACTGGTGCATCAGCCGCCAGATCTGGTGGGGTCATCGGATCCCCGTGTGGTACTGCGTGGGGGATGGCGCGTGCAAACCCGAATGCAAGAACCCGATCGTGGGAAAAACGGCGCCGAGGCAATGCCCGCATTGCGGATCCAAACAACTCAGGCAGGATGAGGATACGCTCGACACTTGGTTCAGCTCGGGCCTGTGGACGTTCTCGACCTTGGGGTGGCCGAAGCAAACCGAGGATCTCAAGTATTTCCATCCCACCAGCATGATGGAAACCGGCTACGACATCCTGTTCTTCTGGGTGGCCCGCATGATCCTGATGACGACCTATGCGATCGACGACATCCCTTTTCAAAAAGTTTACCTGCACGGATTGGTCCGTGCCCGCGACGGCAAGAAAATGAGCAAATCCCTCGGCAACGGGATCGACCCGATCGAGATGATCGCAAAATACGGCACCGACGCCCTGCGCATGAGCATGGTCGTGGGCACCACGCCGGGCAACGACGTGCGCCTGTACGAGGAGAAAATCGAAGGCTTCCGAAACTTCACCAACAAACTCTGGAACGCGAGCCGTTTTGTGCTAAGCATCCTCGAGGAAAAAGGGATAAAAGCGAAGACGAAAATCGATCCGAAAAAACTGTCCGACGCGGACCAGTGGATCCTCGCGAAGCTGAATGACACGATCAAAAAGGCGGACAAGGGGCTCGATAAATACAACATCGGCGAAACGGGCCAGCTGCTCTACGATTTTCTCTGGAACGACTTCTGCGACTGGTACCTGGAGCTGAGCAAAGGGGAAAAGCAGAATCCGGCCGTGCTGCATTTCGTGCTCAAAAACATCCTGCATCTGCTCCATCCGTTCATGCCGTTTGTGACGGAGGAGATCTGGTCGCACCTGCCCGGCAGCCAGGGGTTCCTGATGCTGCAAAATTATCCGACGCCGATCAAGGGAAAATTCGACGGAGGCACGATCCAGCTCGGTATTGAGCTGATCGGGAAAATCCGTTATTTGAGGGCCGAAAACAAACTCGATCCGGCCAAAAAAACACCGGTCACGATTTACGCCCATGCGAACTTGGGGAATGTGGAAAAAATCCGGCCCGAGATCATCCGACTGGCCCGAGTCAGCGAGCTGACCTTGGTGGAATCCGGCGAAAAACTGTCAAAGGCGGCCACAACCATGGTGGAGGGAATGGAGATTTTCATCCCCCTCGAAGGGATTGTGGACACGGCAAAGGAGAAAATCCGCCTCGGAAAGGAGATCGAATCCATCCACGCCCAAATCAAGGGGATGAAGGCGCGATTGGACAATCCGGGTTTCGTGAAAAACGCGCCCCCGGCCGTCGTGGCGAAGGACAGGGCCAGTGTGTTGGAAAACGAGGAAAAATTGGAAAAATTGAAGGCCCAATGGGCGCAATTCTAAATTCAGAAAACCGAAATGGGGGCACAGGACTCAGCAGTCAGAAATGAGCTGATTCCTGTTTCCTGTGCACTGTGTCCTTTTTTCAGAGCGGAGTACCCTTGTTAAAAGACCATTTTTTTGGTATAATAATAAGATTAATTAAATGCCCCACGCAGAATGGACGGAAAACAAAAAAATCCAACGGGCGGTGTCCGCGAGAATCCTCAAGGAACGGAATCGGAGGCCGAGCTCATCAGGCGCCTGGATTTCGGAAAAAACCTGAGGGAGCAATTGGCCGAGCGGGAGGCGCTGGAAAAATGCGCGATCGACATGGTGGTGAGGCTGAAAAAGGAAAATCCCGCCTTGGATCTGGATCGCCTGAGCCCCGAGGAGCTGCTCGCGCAAGCCGAGCAAAGCAAAATCGAATGGGGGGCTTCGGAGCGTGAAGCCATCAAAAAAATAAGGGAGGCGATGGAGACGACCGCCTACAGCCTGGTCAAATTGGATTTCACAGGGGCGTTGATGAAAAAATTGAAAGGCCGGTTTTTGCCAAAGGTGGAGGAAAAGTTGAATAGTCGGGTTGAGAAACCCCTGGAAACGGACCAAAAGCTGGAGGCGATGAGGACTGAAATCGAGCGCAAAAGACGAGAAGGGGTGAAGGAGCAGGTGGAAGCCCAGGCGGATCCCGAAACCCTAAAATCGGAGGTGTATTTTTCTGTACTGGAGCTCCTGAAATCAGGCGCGATTGGACCTGAAAATGCAGCCGGCCTGCGGGACGTGTCCAATTGGTCGAAACTCGGCTCAAAACTACCTTCCCGCGCCGCCGAGACAGTGGCCAAATTGGAAAAATTGACGCCTGCGGCGCTGGCGAGCCTTGCTTTGACACCCGTCATACAGGATGCCGTTGGGCAATTCAACCGCGACCTGGCCTTGGCGCGACCGACCCCGGAAAAACCCAAGGAAAAAGAAGGCCTGTGGGACAAGGTTTCCGGAAAAACCAAGGAATTCTATCGAAACCATACGACGCTTTCGCAAGTCGCGTTGGTGTCGGCGGGGGCCTACGGGGCCTACCGAATCATACGCTATTTCTGGGGCAAAAAAGCGGAGGAAAAAAAGGTCGAAGGAACCTCGAAAAAAGAATGGCTGTTGGGAGCGGGCGCCGTCGCCGTGGTGGGTCTTGGACTGTTCCTTGGCAGAAACCGAATGGCCCAATGGTTCAAGGAGCAATTCGGAAGCTTGTTGGGCATCAAGGAAACCGTGGAAAAGGCCACTGCCATGGCCGAGGCGCTGAAAAATGGAAAACCGCTGGAGGCATTGGAGCTGTATTTGAAAACTCCCGATCCGAAAGAGGAGTTGCATCAAAAGGCATCGGTGGCGTTCCAGGGATTCGGGAAAAACATCCCGAAGGAAAGCGTGCGACTGGTTTCCCAAATGGGCTACGGGGCGTTCATGGCCCAACAGGATAGTTGGAGCGAATACGTGTCCGCGAAACTGAACCAAACGCAAAAAGCCTTCCAGGGCGATCAAGCCCTGAGCGACATCTACGCGGCGAGGCCGGATCTGTCGGGAGGAGGAAAGCACCTGTTCGAAATTTTCAAAATTTTGGAGGAAACCAAGGGCAAGGATGGAAAACCTCTGATCGACAAAGCCGAGGCCAAAACCAAAACCGTGGATGAGGTGCTCGAAGAGGTGATGGCCAAGGATCTAGCCCTGGCCCAGGAGGCCGTTGCCAAACAGGGGGAGGCAAAGCCGGAACGGGACAATATCGGCGTCCTGGAATACAACCATCAGTTGTTTTCGAACGCGGCGAAGGACATGCTCAAAGACTTCAAATGGATGGCGGAAAAAACGGGGGCCGCCTCCGTCTACGATGTGGTCGGATACTACGATATGAAATGGAGCCGGCCCGAGGACTTCAAAAAGAGATACCCCGGAAAGGAGTCCGGATTCCAAATGGGGGACGCCATCGATTTTCCGAAGGCGATCATCGACCAATGCAACCAGCAGAAAATCCCGATCGCCATCTCCGCGGGCGCTGTGCTGATCTACGACGGAGCCAAATGGGTCGGTCTTGCGGCCATCACGCCTATCGGGGGCTTCTTTCATGAGGTGATGACGGGGGGCAGCATCACGGACGCGGTCGCGGTTTACGGAGTGACCGCCTCGCCCTTCATTGTGGTGGGAGCGGCCAAAGGATTTTTTGCCAATGGAAAAGGATTGAACGGCCTGTGGGGAGCCGTGAAAGGGGGCGCAAAGGGCGCCGTGTGGGGCCCCATGAAAGCGGTCGAAGTGGCCTACGACGCGCAATATTATGGCTTCAGGGCGCGGCAATTCGCCAGGAACAAATGGGCCCTGGCCAAAACAAAAATCGGCGAAAAGACATCCTTTTTTGAGGAGGCAAAACTTCGCTCCTACGGCGACCGGATCCTGGCGCTGGAGGAAAGGAAGCATTTGCTGGGCCAAAAAATAAACGAGAAAGTGGCGTGGTCCGCCAAAAAGGATTGGAAGGAGGAGGTCGACGCAATCGAGTCGGAAATCAATCATTTAAAAAATTCACTGACATCCAAGGGAAAAATCCCGTTGGAAGTCTTGGAGGAAAGACTCGCTCTTC
>JACRIF010000045.1 GCA_016220125.1 Candidatus Peregrinibacteria bacterium | reverse complement strand
CGAAGAAATGAAATAAGCGGTAAGCTATAAGCTGTAAGCTTTAAGCGTTTTTTTGAGTTGGCTTACTGCTTTTGCATATAGCTTGTCGCTAGCCTCTTCCGTTTGACCCCAACTCCCCGAAGCCTTAAAATGTCGGCAAGATTAAAATAAAATCAATCCATGTACAAGCGCATCATGCTCAAGATTTCGGGGGAGGTGCTCGGCGACAGCCACGGTGCTGGGATAGATCCCGTGGCGCTGGTTCGGATTGCCAAGGAAATCGCCAAGGTGCACAAGGCGGGGCTTGAGGTGGTGGTGGTCGTGGGGGGTGGAAATTTGTGGAGGTATCGCGACACCAAAGAAGTGGGAATCGAGCGCACGACCTCCGATTACATGGGAATGATGGCGACGATCATGAACGGGGTCGCGCTTCAAAGCGCGCTCGAGAAGCTGGGGACCTTTTGCCGTGTGGCCACGGCCTTGGATCTGCCCCAGATCGCCGAGCCTTATTTGCGCCGAAAGGCCATTCGCCATTTGGAAAAGGGGAGGGTGGTGGTGTGCGCCGGGGGCACGGGGAATCCCTATTTCACCACCGACACCGCGGCCGCGCTCAGGGCGGTGGAGCTCAATTGCGACATCATATTGAAGGCCACCAAGGTGGATGGTGTCTACGACGCGGATCCCGAAAAAGTGAAGGGCGCCAAACGGTACGACCGATTGGGGTTCGACGAGGCGATCCAAAAAAACCTGCAGGTGATGGATCAGACCGCGTTCTCGCTGTGCCGCGAGAGCAAATTGAAGATTTTGGTGTTCAATATGCATAAAACGGATTCGATCCTTCAGGCCGCGAAAGGCGAAAAAGTCGGAACCCTGATTTCCTGAAAGGGGATTGAAAGTTTGAGTCCGAAACGCTAGTCTGGAACCTTGAAACTTGTCACTCCTGTCATTAAAGCACTTACGGACTTAAGCACTTAAGCACTGCGTAAAAACCTAAAATCTATAACCTAATACCTAATTTATGATTGAATCCATAATCCAAGAGTTCAAGGCCAAGGGCCAGGCCGCCATCGACCACTTGCATGCCGAGTTTTCAAAGATCCAAACCGGTCGCGCCAGCGCCGCGTTGGTCGAGACTCTGATGGTGGACAGTTACGGTTCCAAGGTGGCCCTCAAGTCGGTGGCCAGCATTTCCATTCCCGACGCGAAAACCGTTTCCATCCAGCCTTGGGATCGCAGCCAAATTCCCGCCATCGAGAAGGCGATTCGCGAAAGCAACTTGGGGCTGAATCCCCAAAACAACGGCATCGCCATCCATCTCAATCTGCCCCCGCTCACCGAGGAGCGCCGCAAGGAGTTGGTGAAGGTGTTGCACAAGTATGCCGAGGAGGCCCGGATCGCGCTGCGCAACTGCCGGCACGACGTGCTCGCGAAGCTGAAGGAGATGGAGAAGGAGAAGGAGATCGGCGAGGATATGCTCTTGGCCAAGGAGAAGGAGGTGCAAAAAGGAGTGGACGATTACAATGCGCAGATTGAGGAGGGGGTCGCCAAGAAGGAGAAGGAGATCATGACCATCTGATTTCAAGAGAACTCAGAAAACAGAACTCAGTACACAGCTGAGTCCTGAGTTCTGACGGCTGTGTCCTATTTCCTTATATAATTATGATTCTAATCACCATCGTTGCCTTCATCGTCATTTTCTCCATCCTGGTGCTGGTGCACGAGTTCGGCCATTTCACGGCCGCGCGTCAGGCCGGCATCCATGTGGAGGAGTTCGGGCTCGGTTTGCCGCCCAAGGCAAAGGTGTTGCGCAAAGACAAGCATGGCACCGAGTACACCCTGAACTGGATTCCGTTCGGAGGCTTCGTCCGTTTGATGGGCGAGGACAGTTCGGATGCCAAAGTGTTGAAGGACAAGCGCAGTTTCGCCTCGAAAAGCGCCTGGAAGCGCATCACGGTGGTGGTCGCGGGGGTCCTGATGAATTTCGTGCTGGCGTGGGTCCTGATCACGATCGGGTTTTCCGTGGGCATGAAACCCTTTTTGGCGACGCAGGCGGATGTGGACAAGGCGGTGAGCTCGGGGATTGTGGAAACGCGCAAGATATTTTTGGTGCACGAGATCGATCCGGCCATGCCTTTGGCGAAGACCGAACTCAAAAAAGGGGATTACATCGTGTCGGTCAATGGCCAGGCGGTTACGGACACAATGGAATTGAGCAAGGTGGTGCTTCCCAATGCGGTGAACACCCTTGCCTTTATGCATGAGGGGAAGGAGTTGGCGTTGCAGGTCCCCGCCACGCCGGAGGGCAAGTTGGGCATGGCGATTTCATTGGAAAATTTTGTTGTGAAGGTCAATGATGTTCGCTATCCCGTTTATCTGGCTCCTCTCAAGGCGATCGGCGAGGTGGGTCGGCTATCCGTGCTCACAGTCCACATGCTCGGCGATGTCATCGTCACGCTGGTCACCAAGTTGGCCGTGCCGGACGGGGTCGCGGGCCCGGTGGGAATCGCGAAGATGACCAACACGTTCGCCAAGCAGGGCTTCATGGCGTTGGTCCAGTTTGCGGCCATGCTTTCCATTTCGCTCGGCGTCATCAACATCATGCCCTTCCCCGCGTTGGACGGCGGCCGCCTGCTCTTCATCCTGTTCGAGGTTGTGTTGCGCCGACGGATGAACGCCAAGTGGGAGACGATAGCGCACACGGTCGGCTACGCATTGCTGATGGTGCTGATCCTCGCGATCACATGGAACGACATTTGGAAATTGTTTCATTGAGATGTGGATTTCGGAT
>JACRIF010000043.1 GCA_016220125.1 Candidatus Peregrinibacteria bacterium | reverse complement strand
CTAGCGGGGGTGACGTTCACGGTCAAGGCTCCACTGGCGGAGGTGATGGCGTAGGTTCCGTTGGCGGTGAAGCTGAGGTGGGTGGCGTCCAGGGTGAAGGGGATGTCGGCAGGGGTTGCGTACCCGCCTCCGATGTCCTTGAACTTGACCACGTAGTCGCCGAAAGGGATTCCGGCGACGTTGAAATTGCCGGAATGCTCGGTTACCACAACGGTACCGGTCACGTCGTTGCGGACCTCGTATTTTCCGCTAGCGGGGGTGACGTTCACGGTCAAGGCTCCACTGGCGGAGGTGATGGCGTAGGTTCCGTTGGCGGTGAAGCTGAGGTGGGTGGCGTCCAGGGTGAAGTGGATGTCGGCGGGGGTTGTGTATCCGCCTCCGATATCCTTGAACTTGACCACGTAGTCGCCGAAAGGGATTCCGGCGACGTTGAAATTGCCGGAATGCTCGTTTACCACCGCAGTGCCAGCCACATCGTTGCGGACTTCGTATTTTCCTGTGACCGGGGAAACATTAATGATGAGCGTGCCACTAGTGGGGATTGGATTGGATCCAGAATCCAAGGCTGATCCCGAGTCACGATTGGTCTGAGCGGCGGTGCCGCCTTTAGTCTCGCATCCAGTGATTGCAAGTAGGGCAATCGCCATCATCATGACAAGCTTCATGTTTGTGCTCCAGGGTTGCGGCCGGTGGCCGGTGTGGTGAAACGACGAGTTTCAGGTTCCTTTCTAGGGTTGAATTTGGTTCGACTCCCGATGTTGTGAATGAACTCGAGTCCTCTTTCTCCAAATCTCCAATGACGGGATTGTGGGGAAATAGTGGACTGAAAATGCATTTTATTTTATTTTTAGACTTTGGCAAGATCAAAAGAAAAATAAAAATCGGGTGATACGTTTTTCTCCCTTGCCCCCAATCCCACATTTCATTAATCTTCCCCTGCAACGCTAAGAAGCTAACGAAGCTAAAAAGCTAACTCCTCATCTGTTTATGTCTCTCAAAATTGGAATCGTCGGCCTGCCCAATGTGGGGAAATCCACCCTGTTCAACGCCCTCACAAAGTCAAAGGGCGCCATGGCGGCCAATTACCCGTTTTGCACCATCGACCCGAACGTGGGCGTGGTCGAGGTCCCGGATCCCCGCATCCATCGGATCGCCGATTTGGTGCACCCGGCCAAGCTGATCCCGGCCGTGACCGAGTTTGTCGATATCGCAGGCTTGGTGAAGGGGGCAAGCCAAGGGGAGGGGTTGGGCAACAAGTTCTTGAGCCACATCCGCGAGTGCGACGCCATCGCCCAGGTGATCCGCTTTTTCGAGGATCCCGATATCATCCACGTGCATGGGAATGTGAACCCGAAAGTCGATATGGACGTGATCCATTTGGAGCTGATTTTAGCCGATCTGGACACCGTGAGCCGGAAGTGCGCCGACGCCTCGAAAAGGGCCCGTTTCAACGACAAGGAGGCCTTGTTTCAGGCCAATGCCTACAAAAAGGCCAAAGAGGCGCTGGAGTCTGAAAAACTCATCATCAACGTGGATTTCACGGATGAGGAGAAGGAATTCCTAAAACCCTTAAATTTTCTCACCAATAAGCCATTTCTTTACATTGCGAACTTAAAAGAGCACGAAGTGGCCACGTTCGACATCGAAAAGGCGCGCCAGACCCTGAAGTTGGGCGCCGGAGAGGTGATTTTGCCCATCTCGGCCAAGGTGGAGGAGGAGCTGGTCGGCTTTTCGGATGCCGAGGCCGCTGAATTCCTGAAGGCCTTGAACCTCAAGGAGTCGGGCTTGAACGCCGTGATTCGCGCCGCCTACAAGCTGCTCGGCCTGCACACCTACTTCACCGCCGGTCCCGAGGAGGTGCGCGCCTGGACCATCCCCATCGGCGCCAAGGCCCCTCAGGCCGCGGGCGTCATCCACACCGACTTCGAGCGCGGTTTCATCAAGGCCGAAACTATTTCCTACGACGACTACATCGCCTGCGGCACCGAGGCCGTCGCCCGCGAAAAGGGCAAGCTTCGCATGGAGGGGAAGGAGTATATCGTGAAAGACGGCGATGTGATGCACTTCAAATTCAACGTGTAGAGAATGGGCCCTCACCCCGTCTCCGCCCTGCGCATTCGCTGGTTCGGAGTCGGCCCTCTCCCATGCCTGGGCGAGGGTTTGCTTTTGGCATAAAATTGCCACTCCAAAGT
>JACRIF010000042.1 GCA_016220125.1 Candidatus Peregrinibacteria bacterium | reverse complement strand
GTGGGGAGGGGTTTGGGTCGAATGGGTAGGGTAAAGTTCATCGGGGGGTTTCAGGGGCAGGGGTTGGGGATGTTGTGTAGGGGTTCAAAATTTTGAACCCCTACGGGATTGGGAATTGGCCATTGCCCGCAAAACACCCCGATGAATGATGGTAGTTTCATTCCCGCCTGCGCGGGAATGAAAAGGAAATGCCTCATTGTGAAGGATCAGCCCTTGCCGCTGCGACGGTTCCGCAGAGCCTTGGGCAGGATGTGAATTAAACATTAATTTTAGTTTTATGTCAATTTTCTCTGTTAAGTTAAGGGGGAATTGGAAAATATTGACAAATATTAAAATAAGTGTAAAGTATACAACCATTAACGTTCCTGACCATGCTACGTTCGAAACCGATGGATTTTAAGGTCCCCGAAATGGCGGACGGTGAGAGTTCACATGTCTCAAAAGGCAGGAATTTGCTCAAATCCGTGTTGCTGTGCGCAGCGCTGGGCATTTCCGGTTGCGCCACCCCAGGCACCGTGGGCGCCCACGCGTCGGCAAAAGCGGATGCTTCGGAAAAGAACCTGGGGGGTGTGAATCCGGGGGTCGATGCGGGAAGGGCAGTTGAGAAACGCAGGAACGGCGTCAAGTCCAATGGAGAGGGGGAAATGGAGGAAATCATGAGAAATAAATGCGAGGAGGAGGGGTATTTGAATCCCATCGATTGCAATCTCGACACCGATCCCGAGGACCCCAGCAAAGCCAAGGTCAAGTTTCGGGCGGTTTTTATCTAGAAATCGACTGATGAAAGAATTTTCAATGCACCACGGGCAGGCGATTCAGGAAAAGTTCCCCCGGCAAAACAAGGGGATTTCCGAAAAGCGCCATGGTTTTGCGGGATTTGCCGCTCGCCAGCGCTTGGGCGTTGCCTTGGCCTTGGCCATTGCGGGAGTGTCCTCCTGCGCCAGCGGTCGAGGGGCCCAGCGCGAAACCACGCATTCCGTTTCCAAGGTCGATACGACCTGGTCGTTTATGACCGAATCCCAGCGGAAATCCGCCCAGACGGTCCTAAGAGTCCCATGCGATGAGATTGGGGAGGCGATCAAGGGGTCCCGGGCCGCCGAGATTGTTGTGCATTTCGACCTGATCCGGGCAACCGTCGATCTGCAGGGGGCGTTGAGAAGGGGGAATCCCGTGGAAATCGCCGAAAAAGCCAAGGTTTTGGCCAGTTTGGGCGAGAGGATGGAGGAGGGGGAGGCCGCGCGAAAATTCAGGGAGCTGGCCGAAAACCCCGACACGGCGTTCGAGGTGAAGATGATCCAGGATTACATGGTGCCGGCAGTGCTGGGCGCATCCGAGCTGAGCCGTTTTGAGGTGGAATAGGTTGAAAATCGGGTGGGTTTATGGTAAAATAAAAAGAACATAAAAAAATGACAAAAGAGGAAATCCTGAAAATCATCGACCAGAACCGCGACGTGCTGACGCCCGAGAACTATCTGGGGATTTTGAAGAACGTCGATATTTTCAACGAGGACGAGAAAAAACGGATCGTCGAGTATTTGCGCGTCGCCAAGGAGATGTTGCGCGTGAACCAGGATTTCATGAAAAAGCAGAACGCGCTTCTCAGGAAGGCGGATTCCGATCTCAAGGGCATGGGCGACCAGATTCAACGGCAGGCCATGTTCAAGCGGAAGGAGGATGAGGACGAGCAGTCCAAAAAAGAGGGGTCTGAGGCGGACGATCTGCTTTCGTCTCTTTAATAATCCATTCATTAAACATTTAACTTAAACATTATGGCGGAAACCATTTCAATCCAGGACACAGGCAAGGAATTCAAGATCGAGGCCAAGTACGGCCCCCAGGATTTGGGCACCGAGAACACGGAGCTCCAAAATTTGGTCAACAAGAAGATCGAGGCGCTCATGAATGAGAAGGCCGCCGACATATTGGCCAACCCGCCCAAGAAGTGGATGGGCATGAAGATCGACCGCGATGCCATCAAGTCCAAATTGGAGGAGCACGCGACCGCCATGGATTCCCTGCTCAAGACGCATAAAGAGGAAATCACCAAACTGGCGGGCTCCAAGGATCTGGTGACGGACGTGTATTTCTTTGGCGAGGAGTTCGCCAAGGAGGTGAAAGTCGCCCTCAACACCAAGATCGGGGATGCGGTGGCAACCGCCGAGAAGCGCGGGGTTGGCGAAGTGGTGGGTGGAGGGGCGAAAGAGGCGTCAAAAAGCTATCTTCAGAGGGTAGAGGACGCGGCCAACTCGAAGTAAATCAAGGATGACGCGCGCGTTTGTGTCGCATCCTGATCCTATGGTAAAATTGGGTCAAAGGGTAAAATAAATTTCTATGAAAAAAATGTATCTGGCGGGCATGGCGATCATCTTCCTGTTAATCCTGATTTTGTCGTTGCCCCAGTTGGCGGCCACTTGCTCCTGGATTTCCCCGCTGGACACCAGCGCCGGCGCGGCGTTTGTGCTCATGCAGGCCGCGGGGCTTGGCGCCATTTTTGGCGGGCTTGCGGTGTTGTATTGGAAGGCCATGATGGCCCCCGTGGAGGACGATAGCGCATCCATGGATAATATCACCCCCAAGGATTCCAAGCCTCCGCAGAAGATGTCCTAAATGTGAGCCCCTCTATTCCATGTGGATTGCGAATGGGCTGTTTTTTGAGTTGGATTCATTTTAGGCTTGGAGGAGGTTTGTAGTTCAACTAACTTACCCATGATCAAAATTTGGGTTCTCCCTTTAAAATAAATTAAAATTTTGTAAACCATAATTTGTGGCTTGAATAAGCCATCGTTGAAGAAAAATAAAAGGGTTTGGTGAAAAATGGCTTGCCATTGGATTTAGGGTTCTGTATAAATTTATTGCACATCTTTCAACCGTCCCGGCCAAAATCGAACCCCTGGACGAAGAGGTGCCATCGCAAAAACAAAAAGGCAAAAGAGATCTTTTACCGGATTTTTTCTTTTTCCTTATTTTTAATTTCAGCGTCCATGCTCAAAGCCTTGTTCAGCTCCAAGACCCGGGTCAAGCTTCTCGGCACCTTCCTCATGAACCCCGACCAGGAATATTTCATCCGCGAGCTCACGCGCAAGCTCGACGAGCAGATCAATTCGATCCGCCGCGAATTGGACAACCTCCGAAAGATCGGCCTGCTGAAAACCCGCACGCGCAACCGCAAGAAATATTTCTACACCAACAAGGAATTCGCCATTTTCAACGAGTTGCGCGACATGTTCCTCAAGGCCAGCAACAACGACAGTGAATTGATCCGCCAGATCACGCGCCTGGGCGAGGTCGACCTGCTCATCCTGACAGGGGTGTTCGTGGGCAAGGAGGCGGCGGTCGATCTATTGGCGGTTGGCGAGCTCGACAGCGAAAAACTGCGGAAAGTTCTTTCCGAAAACCCCAAGGACGGCAAGGAGATCCGCTTCACTGCCATGAACAAGCGCGATTTTTTGTACCGCTTGGAGTGCAAGGATAAATTCATCCACGACTTGGTCACGGACGACAAGGTGATCGTCGCGGTGAACAAGCTTAAGAAGGAGTTGGAAAAGGAAAGGGCCTAAGCAACATTCTGAATTGTTGAATATTGCATGTGAAAATCGGATTCAGAAATCCGAAATCCGAAATCCGAAATGAAATGCCCTTGCTTTGCCGTCCGATTTTGACTAAATTAATCAAGCAATTTTGGGATGCGTCCCGATTTAGTCTATACTTAGTCCTTAGTTCTTAGTTATCACACAATGCATTCGTTGATTCGAGAGGTTCTGAAAGAACAGATCCAGAAGGTCCCCGAAATCCGCGCCGGGTACACGGTTCGTGTTCATCAAAAAGTCCGTGAATTGGTGAAGGAGGGCGGCGACGACGAGAAGGGCGCCAAAATCGCCAGCAAGAAGAAGGCCGCCGAGGTCGTTCGCGAGCGCATCCAGATTTTCGAGGGCTTGGTCATCCAAGTCAGCGCAGGCGAGGGCGTCGAAAAGGCGTTCACGGTCCGCAAGATCGTCGAGGGCGTCGGTGTCGAGAAGGTGTTCCTGCTCCATTCCCCGAGCCTGATCAAGATCGAAATCAAGAAGAAGGGCAAGGTCCGCCGTTCCAAGCTTTATTATATGCGCGGTCGCTCCGGCAA
Source organism: Candidatus Peregrinibacteria bacterium (assembly GCA_016220125.1). Lineage (GTDB taxonomy): Bacteria > Patescibacteriota > Gracilibacteria > UM-FILTER-43-11 > UM-FILTER-43-11 > FEN-1329. The sequence continues at coordinate 1,724 of JACRIF010000042.1, read as the reverse complement.
ATCCGCCCGTCTTTCCGAGACCCAGGTCAGCGACAAGGACCGAGCCGAGGAGGAGGCCAAGATGGAGGCGTTGCTCCAAGAGGCCGTTGCCGCCGACGCCAAAAAGAAGGCCGCCGAGGCCGCTGCCGCTCCCGCCCCCCTCGAATCCGAGGCGGGTGCTCCCCAAGCTTAAATTCAACGTTCGAAAGCCCTCCGGTGTACGCCAGGGGGCTTTTTTGTTGGCCAGTGTGTCCATAATCGGCATCGCGGGCAGGATTGTGGGGTTGCCCTGTAAAGATTTTCGGAAAAAGGTATAATCTTGACGTTAGCGTATTAGGAAGTTAGCTACGTTAGCTTTTTAGAGCCACACGACTATCACCTAACACCTAGCACCTAACTCCTTCGCACTAGAGCATGAAACTGGCCTTGGTTGGAAATTACGGGGCGACCAATGTGGGCGATGACGCGATCATGGGCTCCATTTTGAAGAGTCATCCGACCCATGAATGGACGGTTTTTTCCGCAAATCCCGAGGAGACTCGTGAAAAGTTTTTGGTCAAATCGGCTCCGTTGTTCCCGTTGGGGGTTCGTTCCCTGTTCAAATATGGGTTCCGAACCTCGGTTCGCGCCATGAAATCCGTGGAGGCCGTGGTGGTGGGGGGCGGGGGATTGTTCCAGGACAGTCATTTGTTCGCCTGTTTTTTGTGGGGGTGGCAGGTGTGGTGGGCCTTGCGTTTGGGCAAGCCACTATTTATCTACGCCACGGGCGTTGGCCCGCTCAAAACAGGGTTGGGAAAACGAATCACCCGCTGGGTCTATGGTCACGCCTCGGGGGTCACGGTTCGCGACCAGAAATCCTACGATCGGCTGGTCGAATTGGGCGTCGATCCGGCGAAAGTCGAAATCACGGCCGACCCCGCGTTCCTGTTCAAGGCTTCCGAGCAGGAAAAGACGCGCCATCCGCATTCGGTGCTCATTTCCCTGAGACCCTGGTTGGGGCACAATGCGAAGACGATCGAGGCGTTCGCCACCTATTTGCTCAAATTGAAAGCCGAGAAGAGCGCCACCTTCGCCTTTGTGTCGATGCAGGGAGTTCGCGAGCACGACCATCAGGTGTTTGACCCCTTGGTGAAACGGGTGGGGGGCGTGGTGCTGGCCCCCAAGGATTTTCCAGAGCTGATTGAGTTGTTGGAGCAGGCGGAATTCGCCATCGGCATGCGCTACCATTTCTTGATCGCCGCATTGATCGCCCGCACACCGACCTTGGCCGTGAGCTACAGCCCCAAGGTCGAGAGCCTGTATGAGGGCGACTTGGCCCCCTATTGCGTGCCCGTCGAAGGTCTTTCGGCCGAGATTCTCGAAAAACGGATGGTACGCCTCTCCATCGATTACAACACATTCAAACTCTACGCCCGAAGCCGAGTGGCCCAGCGTTGTGAGCGGGCCTCCAAAAATACGGGATTCCTTGAGGGGTTTATAAAAACATTGACCAAGGCCCGGGAAACTGATAGATTGTCGCAGCAATGAAAGGGTGTTGAGGTGTTTTTTAGCACTGAAGCACTTAAGCACTTAAGCACTTAATAATTCAATTATGTTCGCCATTGTCGAGATCACGGGACATCAGTACAAAGTCGAAAAGGGCGATGTCATTTCCGTTGAAAAGTTGAAAAACAACAAAGTCGGGGACAAAGTCGTCACCGACAAGGTGTTGTTGGTGTCCGAGGGTGAAAACACCCAAATCGGCG
>JACRIF010000001.1 GCA_016220125.1 Candidatus Peregrinibacteria bacterium | reverse complement strand
GAACGTTCAATAAATGAAATTAGACTTCGCAAATGCGAGGCTAAAACAGAGGAACAATTTCAAGTGGTTGGTCTTTTGAGCAGGGAAACAATCATTACATTGGCACAGGCAGTCTATTCAAAGGAGAAACACCCCATTCTTGATGGAACAGAAATTAGCAAAACAGATGCCAAAAGAATGCTAGAGGCTTATATCACAGTAGAATTATCAGGCTCAAGCAATGAAACCCTCAGACGATATGCGAAAGCCACCTTGGATTTAGCAAATGAATTGGCACACAAACGAACAGCAACCAAAAAAGAGGCCTCGTTATGTGCGACTGCAACAATTTCTATAATTAACCTGATCGGAACAATTGAAGGACGAATATGAAAAGACTCTGCCAATTGATATCATTATACATTCAACCGCCCCTCTAACTCATCAGCCTACACCGTCCTGCGAGTTTAGTTTTTCAAGTCAACTCAAATTTAGCAATAACGCTTTGCATTTTACAGAGTCTTTTGTATAATTAATTTGAACAAGAAAGATTCCCGCCTACGCGGGAATGAAAAATTAATATAAAACCCTCTCTCAATGACAAAAATGCGACACCCCTTGGCGTAAGCTCGGAATTGTCGTTTTGAGGTGTGGTAAAATGTACTACCAAATTAAAAGTTAAGAGTTATGAATTAAGAGTTATCAACTATTCACTATTAACTTTTAACTCTTAACTCGGCGGACTCGGAATGAAAAAATTGAATTCGTAATTTGAAACTCGTAATTCGTAATTGACGCCTATGGCAAACTCCCCCTTCGAACGGTTCACCCCCAACGCCAAGCAGGCCCTCAGCATCGCCGAGGAGGAGTCCCGCAAGCACGGGCTTCCCTATATTGGAAGCGAGCATTTGCTGATCGGACTTTTGAGCAATCCCCGCTCGCTCGCCTTTTCGATTCTGACGGGCGCGGGCGTTTCGCTTGAGAATGTGCGCATGATTCTGGCCTCCGCCAACAACCCAGAGCCCGAAGCCAAGCAGGTCCAGCACGGGCTGAGCTCGTATTTGACCAAGGTGATCGAGGACGCGGTGCGCGTGGCCCATCAATTCAACCATCCATTCGTGGGCACCGAGCATTTGCTCTATTCGCTGGTTTCCCAGCCCAAATGCGCGGCCACGGTGATTCTGGAGAACATGCAGGTGAGCCCCAAGGATTTCATGAAACAGATCGAGGATATGTTCGGACAAATGGCCAATGCGCGAAAAAAGGACACGCAACAAGTAAACCAGTCGCTCGACAAGTTCCTGCAGGGACTGCAAGGCGTCATGTTCAACGGCCAGCCCAACCCCGACTACAACGACGCGTTCCAGCACAAGGACGGTCCGGGGCCCGAGCAACCACCCCGCAAGAAATCGAAAACGCCGGCTTTGGATTTCTTCACGACCAATTTGAACGAGAAATTCAAGAAGGGCGAGATCGACCCGATCATCGGGCGCAAGAAGGAGACGGAGCGCATGATCCATATTTTAAACCGCAAGACCAAGAACAACCCCGTGGTCATCGGCGACCCGGGAGTCGGCAAGACAGCCGTGGTGGAAGGGCTGGCCCAAGCCATTGTTCAGGGCAATGTGCCCGCGTCGCTTTCGAACAAGCAGATTTTGCTGTTGTCGCTCAGCAGCGTGATCGCCGGCACCAAGTACCGCGGAGAGTTCGAGGAGCGCATGAAGAGCATCATCGAGGAGGCCATGAAGGTCGAGAACGAATTCATCCTGTTCATCGACGAGATCCACACCCTGTCGGGAACCGGTTCCGCCGAGGGAAGCTTGGATGCCGCGAATTTGCTGAAGCCCGCGCTGTCGCGAGGGACTTTGCAGATCATCGGCGCCACGACCAACGACGAGTACCGAAAGGTGATCGAGAAGGACAAGGCGTTGGAGCGCCGCTTCCAACCCATCCAAGTGGATGAGCCGAGCGACGAGGAGTGCGTGCAGATCATGCAAGGTTTGCGCCCCGCCTACGAGAAATTCCACAACCTCACCATCTCCGACGAGGCGATCAAGGCCTCGGTGAAACTGAGCAAGCGCTACATCGTGGACCGCTTCCTACCCGACAAGGCCATCGACCTGATCGACGAGACCTCGGCCCTGATGGGCGTGCGCTCGCAGTTCAACTCCCCTCTCATCTTGGATGAGAAGGAAAAGATCGCCAAGATCGAAAAGCAGATCGAAAAAGAGGTGTATGAGCAGATGTACGAAAAAGCCTCGAAACTGAAGGAAAAGAAAGAGGCGATCCTCAAGAACATCGAGAAGATCAAGGAGGAGACCCAAAGCAAGGCCAAGAAGGTGCGCATCGACGAGGACGATATCGCCAAGACCGTGGCCAAAATGACGGGCATCCCCGTGGCCAAGCTGATGAAGGACGAGTCGAAGAAGCTGGTGGATCTGGAAAATATCCTGAAGCAATCCATCATCGGGCAGGACGAGGGCATCACCGAGATCGCGCGCGCCATCCGGCGCTCGCGCGTGGGCATCGCCCAGCACAACCGCCCCATCGGATCGTTCATCTTTTTGGGCCCCACCGGCGTGGGCAAGACCGAGTTGGTGAAAACGTTGGCGCGCGAGGTGTACAACAATCCCGACGCGCTGATCAAGATCGACATGAGCGAGTTCATGGAACGCCACAACGTGTCGCGCCTCGTGGGCGCCACGGCGGGCTACGTGGGCTACGAGGAGGGCGGACAGCTCACCGAATCGGTGCGCCGCAAACCCTACAGCGTCATTTTGTTCGACGAGATCGAAAAGGCGCATCCCGAATTCTTCAACTTGCTCCTGCAAGTGCTCGAGGACGGGTGCCTCACCGACGCCAAGGGCAAGAAGGTGGATTTCACCAACACCATCATCATCATGACCAGCAACCTGGGCGCCAAGGCGCTCACGCAAGAGGCGGCCAAGATCGGCTTCGGCCTCGACACGGGCGACAAGCTCACCAAAGCCACCTCCGATTTCAACGCGAAAAAGGAGCAGGTGCTCAAAGAGCTCAAAGACTTCATGCGACCCGAATTCCTGAACCGCGTCGACAAAACCATCGTGTTCCAACCGCTCACAAGCGATAGCATCCGCCAAATCGTCCAGATCCAGCTCAACGAGTTGAACAAACGCCTGGCCGAAAAGGAAATCGTGGTCGACGCCTCGACCGAGGCGATGGATTTGCTGGCCAAGTTGAGCTACAGCCCGGAATACGGCGCGCGCCCCGTTCGCCGAAAAATCCAGGACCTTGTGGAGGACCCCTTGGCCGAGAAAATTTTGAGCGGCGAATTCAAGGCTGGCGACACCATCAAAATCGGCCGACTCTCCGACAAGGAGGAGCTCAGCTTCATGAAATTCGAGATGAAGCCCAAAAAAGGGGCTTCCGCCAAAAAGGAAAAGACCATGAAGAGCTGATCCCTATTTCAAATTCAGGATCGAACGAATGACATCGCGGACCTGGTCGATCTCAAATGGCTTTTCAATCATGCGACCCATCGCCCCCATGTAGCCCAACAATGCCTTAAGATCCTCCTCTTTCGCGCCACCGCTCACAAAGCAAAAACGCCTGACTAGTTCCGGATGCTCCTTTTCGAGCCAATCTAAAAAATCCTTTCCCGTCTTTTCGGGCATCATCATGTCGCTCAGAATCACATCCGGGTTCAATCCGCCCTGGATCTTCTCGATCGCCAGGTCCACGGACTCCACGGAGTCCACGGCCAATTCCATTTTGTCGCTTCGGGCAAGCCCACGGATAGTCCATTGTAGCGCTTTCCGGACAAGCTCATCGTCGTCCACGAGCAGCACCTTTCCCTTCGGAATTTCCGATTCCGGCAATTTTGAGTCGCTCATAGTGGATCAACTTATCGCAATAAAACCCTAAAAGGAATATATATTATACTAATTAATATATATTGTCAATAATATTGCTTGCCAACTTAAAAAGCCATTCGCCAAGCATCCTCGCCTGATGCCCAATGGGTGCGGCCCCCCCTACAGGCCCAGCGATTTTCGGAGCTCGTCGGCCTTTTTCTGCTCCTCGGACTTCTTGGTGTCCTCCTGCGCCTTTGCCTCAAGGTCCTGCCAAGAACCGGCGTGCTTCTTCTCGAGCTCTGCCAATTGCTCGGCATGCTTCTTCTCGAGCTCGGTGAACTTCAATTTTTCCTCCTCGAAAATCTTGACCAACTCGTCAATCTGGAATTGCGAAAGCTGGGGAATGTGCTCGATGATGTTGCGCTTCTCGCTGATGGTCAACGAAATGGAACCTGCCAGCAACTCGAGGACTTTCGCCTCGTCGAATTTAGAATTCGGATGCGCGGGAATCTTGACGCTGGAAATGAATTTCTTTTGCTCGTCCTTGTTGCCGGCGTTCGCCACCAAGGATCCGATATCCACATTTTCCTCCATAATGCCGCTCAAATCCTGCCCACTGGCTGCTCCGCCCGTGGCGCCCTGCGCCCCCGCCCCCTGACCCTGCGCCCCCGCCTGTGCCTGTTGATTGTCATCCATATTTTTTTTGGCTAAACATTAGTGATTGCATTTTACCACTGTGGCGAAGGCTAATCAAATGCAAGTGCGCCCAACCCTATTTTGGATTCGCCAACGCGTATGCCGCAATGCCAAAGGCCACCGACACATTCAAGGATTCCTTGATGCCCGCCATGGGGATCTGGACACATTCGTCGCAAAGGGCCACCAGCTCCGGGGGAAGCCCACCCACCTCGTTCCCCACCACCAGGCACACAGGCCCTTTGGCCACGAACGCGCGGTAATCCACACTCGTGGGCGTCAGTTCCAAGCCGACGATCCGAACCCCCTCCTTTTTGAGTTTGGCCACGCATTCCACGGAATCCATCCAATACTCCCAAGGCACCGACCCATCGGCGCCCAAAGCGGTTTTGGCGATTTCGGCCCTGGGCGGATATCCCGTCTCCCCGCACAAATAAAGCTTGCGAATGCCCGCGCCGTCCGAGGTGCGAAAAATGGACCCCACATTGTGGAGGCTGCGGATGTTGTGGAGGAGGGCGTATACCATAGAAAATTAGTGAGTTAGCTTTGTTAGCTTGTTAGAAGGGGCCTAATGAGGCTAAAAAGCTAATGAGGCCATTTATATGGTTCAATGCTTCATGATGTACATCGAATTCGGGTTGTATAAAATTTTTGTTCGGATAATGCCATAGAGCGCTTTCTCATCCGCTTTTTCCACATCCCACAAAACGCCATATCCCACGGATTCGACCTCCTTTCGCACCTGTTTTCGAACCTCCTCGGCCTTCCACTCGCCGACCGAATCGAAGCGCTCTCGGACCACCAGCCAACGCTCGGGGCTCATCTCGATGGGCTGCAAACCCTTCTCGGGCGAATAACTATAAACCTCTTTTCCAATTCGTGTCGTCACCCACTGGCTTCCCACATCGGCGATCACACCCGACCGGAGGATTTGCAGGGCCATGCCCTTCGGATCCATGCCCAGGAACAATTTCACACTCCAATAATCGTAGCGCGTGAGGGCGACCTTGAAACCCGCCTTCCCCAACACAGCCTCCATGGAGCGCTCCAGGGGGTCGGGTTTTTTCGGGCGCACCAGAAACTCAAGATCCGCCGGCTCGAAAGGGCGTATATCCTCTGGAATCTGAAGTTTCCCGAGCCGATTGTGGGCGACTTTGACCTTGCCCCCAATCCATTCGCGGATGGACGCGAAAATCGCATCCCCGCCCCCGAGAGGGTCGCGCCCGGGATGAGAAATGATGGCCATCACATTCCCCGCTGGATTGCACAAGGCCGCGATGGCCTCGTTCGAACCGCCCGGAAGGAGGGGTGCGCTGGCTTTGGCCTTTCCCCTCTCATCGCAGTACTGGAACAGGATCTGCCCATTTCCCCGCAACGCCTTCAGCGTGGCGGGATTCCCGAACACGAACTGGCCTTCACCATGACCAAACGGCAGTTCGAGAAGGCCCGCGACCGAATTGAACGCGGAACGGTTCTTCGGGGCGATGCTCTTCAGATGGATCCCTCGATCCCGAATGCCGGCCTCCGCCCCTCTTCCCTCTTGGGGCATTCCCGTCCACACCACAGCGCACGCCAATTCAAGCGAGTCGTACCCGGGAATCAACCCGGATTCGGCCAGGATTTCGGCCCCCCTGCCAATGCCCAGCACCACTTTGCCCTTGGAGGCCTCCTTTTTAATCGTTTCCATGACGGGGTCCCGGGCCGCGATCGCCCCCAAACGATCCCCCCTTTCGCCGTTCCATTTCCCCACCAGGCAATAGCCATCGAAATCCTCCAATCGGCCCTCCTCCAAAAGAAGGGGGTCATTCCACGGGAACTGCTCCGCCTCCATGCCGCTGCGCGAAAACGCCCGAACGGTTTCGGATTCCGGTTTCGAGCCTGGAAAAAAGAGGACTGCGAAGCGGATCATTTTTATTTAACGGTAAGCTTTAAGCGATAAGCAATCAGCTAAAAAAATAATACCGCATCGGCACCCAACAGGGAAATCATTTGGAGCGGGCCATGGAGCGGGCGATCACCAGGCCGTAGACAGGGTTGATTCCGCCCTCGCGCAAAGCCTTGGCGCAACTGTCGAGCGTGGAACCCGTGGTGCACACATCGTCCACCACAAAATAGAGGTTTTGTGATGCGGTTTTATGAACAATTTTTTTGTTCAATATGAACGCGTCCTTCAAATTTTGATGGCGCTCAGACCTCCCCAATTTTGCCTGCTGGCTGGTTTCCTTCGGCCTCACCAACAGATTCTGGACCTCGCACAGACCGTGGGGCCACTGGGTCTGGATCGCATGGGCGATCACCTCGGCCTGGTTGAACCCTCGCTCGCGGAGACGCTTCGCGTGCAACGGCACGGGAACGAGGATCAGACGCCTCCCCTTCACCATTCCCAACTCCCCAACCTTTTCCGCAATCAGCTTCGCGAAAGGTTGGGCCAATGCCTCCGTGAACTTGTATTTGAACTGTTGAATGGCGGCGCGGATCTGGGGATTCTTGGCGTAATCCAACGCGTAGACGACCCCCGCCAGGCTTGCAAACTCCGGCGCTCGAGCACGGGGCGAATACCGGCCGATTCTCCGCTTGGCCAAAGAGCCCAGGCATCGCGCGCACAAAAAATCCCCTTCGCTTTTGCAGGAAGCGCAGACGGGAGGGAACAAGGCGTTCAGGAACAGCTCCCATAGAGCTGACACAAACCTCATTCCATTGGGGTGAAGGCAATTAAGAGATTATAATAATAACTTTTAATATTTTGTCAATCTCTTTGACCGCATCGGATTGAATCGCCCCCTGCCCTGTGCTAAACTCTCCGCGTTACTTTAATGGCACCACTCTATGAAAAATATCCTCACGGTCTCCCATGCGATCATCTCGATCCTGCTCACACTCATCATCCTCATCCAAAGCAAGGACGAGGGATTGAGCGCCACCTTCAGCGCCAACCAAAGCTTTCAGGCCACCAGGCGCGGCGCCGACAAAGTGATCTTCTCCGCGACCATCCTTCTCGCGGTGCTGTTTGTCGTCACCTCGCTGGCCTTTGTGTTTTTCAACTAGGTTTTTTAAACCCGAAGAATGCTCAAGCGATTTGGACGACTCACCAAGATCGAGAAAATTGCGGTTGCCTTTTTGGGCGTCCTCGTCCTTTTCACGGGCATCCAAATCGGATACGCGTTTGTCCTCGAGCACACGCAGACCACCCCCAAAAAGGGAGGTATTTATGTTGAAGGGGCCTCTGGCAAAATCGAGGCCATCAACCCCCTGTTCATCCACTACGGAAGCCTGACCCATGATATTTCCCTCTTGGTTTTTTCGGGGCTCACCAAGTTCGACCCCCCGACCAAGGAGATTGTTCCCGACCTTGCCACTTTCACGGTTTCCGAGGATGGCAAGACCTACACCTACACCCTCAACGACAAAGCCCAATGGCACGATGGGGAACCCGTCACCTCCAACGATGTGGTGTTCACCTACCAAACCGTGCTCCAGAGCCCCTCGTTCAAGGGGCCCATCCTCAACTACAACGATTTCAGCGGGACCAAAGTCTTCAAGATCGACGCCAAGACCGTCAAATTCGTGCTGGAGAAGCCCGACTCCTTTTTCCCGGTCAAAACCATTGTGGGACTCCTGCCCGAGCATATTCTCGGCCCCGTCCCCCCTGAAAGCCTGGGTCAGGACCCCTTCAACCAATCCCCCGTCGGAACCGGACCGTACCGATTCGTCTCCATGGTTCCCGATGACGACCGAACCGACATCACCCTTCAAGCCTTCGAGGGCTACGTGGGCGAACAGCCACACATCCCCACCCTTCAATTCAGGATCAGCCCCACGCCCGAGGAGGCCCTCAAAATCCAAGCGGATGTCGACGGGCTCAGGACGGTCCCCGACGAGGCCGCGGACAAGATCCTCCAGGGAGGCCATTTGAATTTGATCCGGTACAACCTTCCCCAATATGTCGCCTTGTTCCTGAACAACGATTCCCCCACCCTCAAAGCGCGCTCCGTGCGCCTGGCCCTTCAGCTGGGAACCGACAAAAGCGCCATCGCCGACGCCTTGGGGCAAACCCAAATCATCGACACCCCCCTGCTTGAGATCAACCAAAAAAACTGGGTGTATCAATACAACATCTCAAAGGCCAACGGCTCCCTGCATGATTCGGAATGGCAATTGCCCGACTTCGCCAAGGCTTCGTCGGGCGGGCCCGCAAGCGAGGCTACCGATATGCTTTCAAGCCCCAAACCGCAAACCACCCCCACCGCGACCCCCGAACCCACTGTTGACCCCGACAACACGAGCGCGGTCACCTTCATCGCCGCGCCCAATGGCGGCCGCGACTGGGAAACCACCGACACCAAAGTGACCCTTTCGGGGACCGCCCCGGCCAAGACCAAATCCATTTTCGTCGATGAATACGAACTCAAGAAATTCGTCCCCGGCGATCCGGGCTGGAGCTATGTGACCAGCCTCGAGTTCGGCAACCTGAAACCCGGGCAAAACGTCTTCCGCGTCTACGCCGTGGATTTCAACGGAGACAAAAAGGAGATCGACTCCATCACCATCGCCCAGGGCACCTCGTTGGAATTTTCCGAAAAGGAGCTGGACAAGATCAAGCGCGAAAACGCCGAAGCCACCCCCCTGCCCACACGCCTGAACAAAAAAGGGGAAGAGCTGGTGTTGCGGCTGATCGCCCCCGAACAACCCCAAGCCTATGGCAAAATCGCCGAATTGGTCCAGGAGCAATGGAAAAAATTGGGGGTCAAACTCCTCATCCAGGTCCTGCCCAACGACACCTTCCAGCAACGCATGGCCAAGCGAGACTACGACCTGTTGATTTTCGGGCAAAACCTCGGCTATAATCTCGACGCCTACCCCTACTGGCACTCGAGCCAGGCCAAGCAAGGAGGGTACAATCTCTCGCAATTCAAGAACTTCGCCGTCGACAGCCTGCTCGAGAAGGCTCGCCTCCAATCCGATCGCGAACAGCGCCAGAAAACGCTCAACGACATCCAGGAAATCATGAGCAAGGAGGCGCCCGCCGTCTTCCTGTACAGCCCCACGTATCTCACAGCGCTCTCGAGCAAAATCCAGAACGCCGCCTTCGACAACATGGCCACCCTCAGCGACCGCTTCTCTCGAATCTCGGATTGGTACGCCGGATACGACCGACAATTCAAAAAAGGCACCACCCTTCTCACCTTTTTCAATTGGCTGAAAAAGCAATTCTAAAAATTCTCTATCCAATGGCACCCCATCGGTGCTAGAGTATCGTTCGCATTCCATTAAACGCGGTTTAAATTTTAATTTCACAGACATGCAAGTCGTCCTCGTAAAAAGAGTTCCCAAACTGGGACATGAACACGATGTGGTTGATGTGAGCGCCGGCTACGCG
>JACRIF010000041.1 GCA_016220125.1 Candidatus Peregrinibacteria bacterium | reverse complement strand
GCTTTTGGCATATAAATTGCCCATCAAAAGTTTCTCCTCCTCGCATGAGGAGGAGTACTCCGCACGAAGCTGCGGAGGGAGGTGGTCTTGGGACGGAATTGTTTCCCCAATTTACATACACTATTGCCAACTTTAAATTTAAAATAAGCTATAATAGCTCCATCCTAAACTGGAATTTTGATCTCAACTGTTGAAACAGCATTGGGCGCACTTCCCCCCTTCAAAAAAGTGGTGGTTGGCGTGTCGGGAGGGGCGGACAGCGTCGCGCTGGCCTTCATCTTGAAAACGCTGGGGTACACCCTTGTGATCGCCCATTTGAACCATGGCCTGCGAGGAAAGGAAAGCGACGCGGATGAAGCGCTGGTGAAACAACTCGCGCAATCCTGGGGCGTGCCGTGCGTGACGCACAAAATCCACGATGCCAAAACCGGGAACGGGAATTTGGAAAACCGCCTGCGCCGGATCCGATACGGTTTTCTGGAAACCGTTCGCCAAAGCCACCATGCCGACTATGTGGCGGTGGCGCATCACCGCGACGACCAAATCGAAACGATCCTGATGCACATGGAACGCGGAGCGGGCCTTCGGGGATTGAGGGGGATGCCCCTGTGCGAAAAAAAAGTGATCCGACCGCTTTTGAGCGTTTCAAAAAAGGAACTGACGACCCTGCTCCGACAGGAAAAAATCGCGTTCCGAACGGATCTGAGCAATTTCGACCTTAATTTCAAGCGCAACCACTTCCGCCACGTGATCATCCCGGCCCTGAAAAAAGAATGGAAAACCATGGAAACGGACCTTTTGGCGCTGGCCTCGTCCGCGCGGCGCACGTACGACGCCATGGAAACAAACGCCCGGGCATGGATTACGGAACATGTGGCCGAGAACGCATTCCCAAGAGCCGACTATCTTACGCTTTCCGGCGACCTCCAGTCCGAAATCCTATTCCAGTTGGCTGGTCGCGAGGATCTTTACCGGGCATCCGTCGAAGCCGTTAAAGCGCTCATTATGAAGGGCACCAACGGAAAGCAAAAGCGGCTTGGAGCCTGCGTTTTCCGGATCGAGTACGACCAGGTGGCCCTTCGCGCCCAGGAAACCCCCCAGGCATGGCCCGACAAACCCCAAAAAATCACCCAAGAAATGCAATGGGGCGATTGGAATTTGGCGAACAGCGGTTCCAAAGGGCTTCTGGTGCGCTCGTGGAAACCGGGGGACCGATTCAAACCCTCGGGCATGCTGGGCACCAAAAAACTGCAGGACTTCTTCGTGGATCTCAAAATCCCCCAGCACGAGCGGCATCGGATCCCCATCATCATCAACGACAAAAACTTGATTCTGGGCATCGGGAACCTGCGTGTCGCGCGCAACGCGGGCTACCTTAAAAAATACTTGCGCATCACCCGAATCCGAAACCCCATTTCAAATGAGAATTATGATTTTTAGGACACCCTTCAAAATTTAAACTTTTATTTCGTCACAGAACCCAATGAAGAAAATCCTTTTCGCGATCGCCCTGGCCTGCCTGCTCCAGACCCCGTTCGCCCGAGCGGATTTGTCCCAGCGCGTGGTGTTGGAGGAGGTTGTTGGCCGACGCAATGTCGTGATCCACGACCCCCAGACGGATGAAAAGGTTTTCCTGCACCTCAGGATCGGATGCGGGGAGCTGACCCAGAACCAATCGGCCACCGTGGTCATCCAGGGCACGCTGAATGGCAATTCGGACTTTTTGAAAATCGACAGCACCCGGCAATGCGCCATCGATCAGGTTGAGCCGTTCACCCAAAAGCTCTACATCCGCCAATTCACCCTTGGGAATTCCGAGATTCTTGTGAGCGACGAGTCGGGACAGGAATACCTGCTTCAATACGGAACCCTGTGCAGCGCCATGGCCCAATTCCGCGAAAGTTGGATTTTTGTGCGCCAAAACGACCAAACCCTGGCCCAGAGCGATCGGCTTTTCCTGCCGGATCGAAGCGGCGAATGCCCTGTTGACCGGATCGAAAAAAGAGCCCCCTCAACCCCCACCAAACCCACGGACAAAACGGATCGCCAGTTGCCCACAGCGCCCAGCGGACTCAAGCCCGCCCTGGGGAACGGGGAAATCCATCTGACGTGGAGGGCCGCCACGGACGACCGCGGCATTTCGCATTACCTTGTCAGCCACAGCCCAAACGCCATCGACCCCAAGGGCATCGCCACGCAGGACATGCCAAACCTGACCCAATCCAAATCCACTCGGTTTACCGTGACGGGGTTGGAAAATGGCCAACGAACCTACTTTTACGTGGCCGCCGTGGACACCAGCGGGAATCGGAGCTCGGACTGGGCCACCGCCCAGGCCACCCCCTCAAGCGCCATCCCGGCAACCGACGCCAACGCCACCCTCAACCTTCGCATGGGTGAGGAGACCGACCAGTCCTTTTGGGTGCGCTGGGATCGAATTCCGGGCGCGACCCGATATTGGGTGACGCTGGAGGCCGACCACAAACGACTCTTCTCAAACGCCCGGTTCCCCGAAAAAACCCTGCAGGTCCGAAAGGGCCAAGACCGCCAAGGAAAAACGCTCACAGTGACAGTTCGTGCCCTGGGGTATTACGGTTTGATGAAGGAGGAAACGATTGAGTTCGGATTCTAATTGCCTAGTGCTTAAGTGCTCAAGTCCGTAAGTACGTAAGTGCTGAAAACAAAAATTAGGACTTAAGCACCTACGCACTTAAGCACTATTTTTATTGGATCACCCAGTACCAGCTCCCCCATTCGGTGAGCAGGAAGGTGTTTTTTTCGTCCGTGCAGGCCTTTCCCTTGAGGAAGTTTTTGGGATTCTCAGAATCCGGTTTGGCGCTCCCGAACGCAAGCGCGGGCTCATCTTCGACCCACACAAAATTCTTGAGCCCCACCTCTTTGGAATCGGTGTAGTCGGTGGCGACGCAGAGGCCCTGGGCATTCATGCCCCTGAATTGGCCAAGCAAGCGCTCCTTTTCACGCTGAGCGAGCGCTTGGCCCAATCGGATGGCAGTCGGGTTGATGAAAGCATCACTCACCAGCCGAACATAGCCGTCGTAACTTTTCACGGCGACCACCAACACCGCCACATAGATGAACAGGGAAACGATGAAAAAAACGAACCGGTAAATCGCCTTTTCGACTTCCAGCGTGGCGGTCTTTCGGATGTTGATCGAGTAGAACAAGGCCATAACCAAGGCCAACAGCAAGGCAAACAGGCGCATCTCACGGCCAGTGGTGACCAGGATTTCCAGCAACGGGGAAAAGAGGATCACCCCCACCCCAATC
>JACRIF010000040.1 GCA_016220125.1 Candidatus Peregrinibacteria bacterium | reverse complement strand
GATTGCATGCCGCCCTCCAAAACGCCCATGGAATTGGAAAGATGCCTCACGGATCGTTTGACGGCATTGGACTGAATGAGCTTTTGGACCTCGGGAGAATGGGGGGAGGCCACGGGCTTCTCGGTTTCGGTGCGGGAAAGTGGCTTGTTAAGCATGAACAGTGAAATGAGGAAGTGAATTATAGAGATAAATTAGGCCATTAGTCAAAGCTCAAAAAAACGTATCCAACGAGGATCGGATATTCCGTTTCAATGGTGGTCGCACCAGGATTCGAACCTGGGACCTTTCGAATGTGAATCGAACGCTCTAACCAACTGAGCTATGCGACCATTAAGCTGCTTGCTGTGAATCTAACCAAGCCCGCCCTTCGGCGGGCCCCCGCATAAGGTGCGGGGCTGAGCTATGCGACCTAATTGTAGGGTGGTGCACCATGAGCGCAGTCCCAATTTTTCGGGACGGAGTCGAATGGTGGACTGGAGGAGACTCGAACTCCCGACCTCAGCAATGCGAATGCTGCGCTCTAGCCAACTGAGCTACCAGCCCACGAGGGCGATGTGACGATGGGTGTGCGCCTAGCCAAAGCCGCACTTTTGCGGCTCTCCGCCGCAGGGCGGAGCTGAGCTACCGGCCCAAACTTCTTTCAGCTGACACAGTGATGGTGGACGGTAGAAGATTCGAACTTCTGACCCCATCGACGTCAACGATGTGCTCTACCAACTGAGCTAACCGTCCATATTTTGAGACGCATTTTGTCATCCTGAGCGGAGTCGAAGGACAAAAAGCATAGGGATTATACGTTTCCTCCACCTTAGTTTCAAGTTATGTTTTTAAGGCCAATCGTATTTGTGTTTTGAGTTTGCCATGACCGGCATTAGAATCAGCCTGTTGATAGTGCTTCCATCAGAGACGAAAATTATACCGTTTAATGTCCAAAATTATGGCCGAGGCCGCCTTATTCATCCTCATCATCGCAAGTGTGGCGGTCGGCGTTTTGATGGCATTGGGCCTCACGGCCATCAGTCCTTTGTGGATCTTTATCCCCATTGTCGTTTTGCTGTTGCCGGGGTTCTACGCGGCGTTCACCAGTGGCCCCTTTGTCCCCTCGGCTCGAAAGCGTCACCAAACCATGTTGCGGTTGGCGAATCTCAAATCCTCCGATGTGGTCTATGATCTCGGTTGCGGGGATGGACGTTTGGTGTTCGCGACTGCGAAAACAGTCAAAAAAGCCATTGGATACGAATTGTCGATTCCGCTTTATTTATTTGGCGTGATGCGCGCGGCCCTTTCCCGATCGAAGGGCGTGATCCGTTTCGGGGACATCTGGAAACAGGACTATCAGGAGGCGACCGTCATTTTTTGCTATCTTCTCCCCAAGGCGATGCAACGGTTCCACGCCGAAATTTGGCCCACGCTGAAGCCCGGGACCGTGGTGATCTCAAACGCTTTCCCCATTCATGCGCTCAAGCCATCCGCCGAAGAGGAAAAGGTGTTTGTCTACCGGCGTTAGCCTTCCGAGCGAACCAAGGGCAAAACTTTTGCGCGCGTTTCCTCCGCGACGTTTTCCACAGCGGAGGGCTTGATCCAAATTTCCACCTGCGAGGTGTTGTCGATCATCTTGAATTCGGCTTTTTCCGCCATCAGTTTGGCGATGAGCATCACAAATGTGCCCATGCCCTCTTCGCCCCCGCTGTAGTGGCCATGAAGCGTAAAACCTTGTTCGGCCAACCTCTTTTGTTCGTTTTTGAGCCGTTTGCCTGTGAGCGTTTGCATGGCCTCGAATGGGTCCACGGAAGTTTCGGGTTTCTTTTCCATAGTATGGGAGCGCTAAGGTTAGTTTTTCATTATAGTTCATTGCGAGACATTGGAAAAACAAAAAACCACCTCAATGGTGGGTGGATCAGGTTTATCGTAGTTTTATTGGTGGAGATAAGGGGATTTGAACCCCTGACCTGTCCGGTGTCACACCGGACCGCTCACCATTCGGATAGTTCCATCTGAAATAATCTTTAATAACAGGTCTTTGTCCTTTTGTTTTTTAAGCCAGTATTCAGTTCGGCGAGCTTCTTGTATGGATGCAAATGATTGGGAAAAGGTTAAGGTAAAAGGGCGCAGATTTCGAGTCGAAAAAACCCTGCCCGAATGATGTTGGGAGAGGCGATCCTCAAGATTTTTGGCACTACCAACATAAAACCGTGCGTTACGGCAAAGTAGGATATAAACACATTTCTTCATACTTACGCTTGCTCAATTTAAATTCAAAATATTCTATTGGTGGAGATAAGGGGATTTGAACCCCTGACCTCTTGCATGCCATGCAAGCGCTCTAGCCAACTGAGCTATATCCCCACGGTGCTTATGAATGCGATTCGCCAAAGGTTGGTCGAAAGCGAATGCAGAGGGTATTTTATACGATAAATCTTTTTAAGCGCAATGCCTTTTTATTTGGGCTGTCGTTTGCGGGTTGAATTTGATAGAATAATCCATACTTTTTATCTAAAATTTGAATCATGAACTCCGCTGTCCAAAAAGCCCTCAACGATCAAATACGCGAGGAACTTTACTCCTCCTACCTTTACCTTTCCATGGCCGCCTTTTTCGCTTTCAGGGGCCTAAGGGGCTTCTCCAGCTGGATGAAGGAGCAGGCGAGTGAAGAGGTGAAGCACGCCATGAGGTTCTTCGATTTTGTGAGCACGCACGGCGGTAACGTCATCCTGGATGCCTTGGCCATGCCCCCATCCGATTTTGAATCGCCCCAAAAGGCCTTCGAAGCCGCCTTGGAGCATGAGAAGTTCATCACGGGCCGTATCCACGATTTGCATAAACTGGCCGGCAAGGAGAACGATGTGGCGACCCAATCGATGCTCCAATGGTTCATCGACGAGCAGGTGGAAGAGGAGGAGCAGGTCCAGAAGGTCCTTGATCAATTCAAAACACTCCCGAATGGTGAACTGGACGCGCTTCTGGGGAAAAGGGGTGGGAACAGCTAATAGCACTCTTTTGTGCCTCATCGGGCCATAGGCTTTTTGTGTTATGATGGATCCATCCTAACAAAAACAACATGGATCTCAGCCTACTGCCAAAAATCATAGGCGCTCTGGGCTTGGTGTTCATCACCATCGGGGTTTTGACCAAGGATCGGGTTCGGGAAAATATCTATTTCATCATCGGGGGTTGCCTGCTCGAGGTGTACAGCGTCTATCTCAGGGATATGATCTTTATCCCCCTTCAGGTCATTTTTGTTTTGGCCTCGATGTTTGCCCTCTACGAGCTGAAAAAGAGGAAAAAGCCCTTCTTTCTTTTCTGGAAGAAGAATTGAGCGGCTTTGATCCGCCCCTAGCCTTAAAAATCAGGGCGTCTATTGGCCGAAATAGGAAAGCAGAGCCAATAGCCCATGCAGGAACCCCATGGCGAAAGTGGCCATAGCGCATCGCTTGTGCCACTTGAACCCTGTGGGCATTTTGCCCGTGAACACCAGATAGCCCAAGGTTCCAGTGGTGCAAAGTAGGGCAAAAGTGATGAGTCCCCCCCACATGACAAGGGGCAGGCCTAGGATTGGCGTGTAGGCGATTTGGTGGAACATAATGGATTATTGCTTAACAAGGATGCTTCCCACCATGGAGGGGTGAAAGGTGCAGTGATAGGGGTAGGTGCCTGGTTTCGTGAAGGTTTCGGTGTAGAAATTGTTTTGTTGCAATTGGTTGGATTTGAAAGCGTCCGAGGTCACGGTGTGCGGTGCGCTGTCCTTGTTGACCCATTTGACGGTCTCCCCCTTGTTGATGGTCAACTGGGACGGGCTGAATTCGAAATTTGAAATGGTGACCAGTTTTGGGGCGGACGGGGGCGCGACTTTGGGTTTTGCCGGGCTCGTGGTCTTGGCCACGGGGGCTGTTGGGGCTGGGGCGGCATCAGGCTTTTTTTCGTTGGTCGCATCGACAATGGGCTTTGGGTCCACAGCCTCTGATTTTGGGGTTGGGGCACCTGAACAACCCATCAGCGCAACCGCAATCAATGAGAGGGATAAAAGGGAAATTATTTTTTTCATAAAGTGTGTTTAATGACCATCCGAATTTTAATCATAATAGTATGATTTGCATAGGGAAAGAGCGGCCTGGAGGTGAATCCAGGCCGCTCAAGTCCGTGTTTCCTTTACTCGTGCTCGGTGGTTTTCTCGAGCGATTCCAAAACCTCTTTCACTTCGCGTTGGCGACGTACCCACTTGAAGCGTGAGGCAACGCTGGCGAAAGCGAGGAGGATCGTGAGGCCAAGAATCCAGTTGAGCGCCCATTTCGCTTCGAAGGCCGAATCACCGGGGCTGAGCCAATGCTTTTGGAAGGGGATGCAAAGGATGATGGCAACCCACTGCGCAAGAGCTTTGTATTTGCCAACCGCGGTTGCTTTCGAGTCCTGCGTGAATCGCTGGAAGTAGTAAAAGGGTCGTCGGGTCACGGTGCCAGCCAATTCAGGGATCGCCAGGATACCGACCAGCCATGGGCTCAGAAGCCCCGCGTCCGCCATGCAGAACATGATGGTGAGGCTCTTCAGCTTGTCGCCGAAGGGGTCAAAAACTTTCCCCAGGTCGGTGCCTCCGGGAAAGTTCATCTCGATCCACAGTTGGCCGACCCAAGTCTTGGCAGCGCCGAGACGTTTGTTTCGGGTGACCTTTTGCGCATCGGTCGTTTCGCCGAACACTTGGTTCATCATTCCTTGCGTCCAGGTGAGGGGCGAGGAGAGGTTCTGGCCAAGATTGAAGGCCATTTTGCCGTCCAAATGATCCAGCATGCCTCCAAAAACAGCGATCCAAACCCCCAAGGCCGTATGGGTTTGAT
Source organism: Candidatus Peregrinibacteria bacterium (assembly GCA_016220125.1). Taxonomy (GTDB): domain Bacteria; phylum Patescibacteriota; class Gracilibacteria; order UM-FILTER-43-11; family UM-FILTER-43-11; genus FEN-1329. The sequence goes on along the minus strand of JACRIF010000040.1, from coordinate 2,093 downwards.
AGATGCTATAGCCCCAAAGGGTTATCACGATGCTGTAAGCGGTGAGCCAGTTGGGGGCAAAGGGGCGAAAATGCCCAAGCTCCGGGAGCGAAATGCTTCCCAGGCGAACCAGGGTTGGCTTAGGCATGAACCATAGGAGGAGCGCAATAACGACTCCTCCTGCAATGGTTGCAGGAAGTTCATTGTCCACGGTTTTCCTCCTCTCTTCGGTTTGGGTTAAGGAACACGGTTTTCGCGTAGGATCTCCTGAAATAGGAATCCGACGCAGACGTGCATCTTAACTCTATTTTTTAATGTCTGTCAAATCGCTTGGTTCTCGGCATAAAATTGGCCACTCCAAAGTTTCTCCTCCTTTCAAAGGAGGAGTCTCCGCACGCAGCTGCGGAGGAGGTGGTCTTGGTACGATATTATTCCCCCACCGCCTTCCGTATCCGTTCCAACCCCTCCTCCAAATCCTTCATCGACGAGGCGTAGGAAAGGCGGATGAAGCGGTCGCCTTCTTGTCCGAAGGCGATCCCGGGAATCACGGCCACGCGCGCTTTTTCGAGCAGGAATTGCGAAAAGGACACGCTGTCCAAAATGGATCCCTGGTAGCAGGCGGAAACATCGGGGAAGGCGTAAAAAACGCCCTCGGGCATCTCAAGTTTAAACCCTGGAATCCGATTCATGGTTTCAAAAACAAAATCCCGGCGTTTTCGGTATTCGGTTGCCATGGCCTTCACCGAATCCTGGGGTCCGTTCAGCGCTTCCAGAGCGGCCTTTTGGGCAATCGAACAGGGGTTCGAGGTCATGTGGCCCTGAAGGGTCGCCATGCCCTTCACAAAGTCGGCGGGGCCCGCTAAATAACCAATCCTCCAACCCGTCATGGCGTAGGTTTTGGAGACCGCGTTGACCGTGAATACCCGATCCTTCATTGTGGGAATGCTGGCGATGGAAAACGAGGGCTCGCCCGTGTAATTGAAGCATTCGTACACTTCATCCGAAACCACAAAAAAATCATGCTTCAGGGCCAGTTGTGCGATGGCCTCGATTTCTTTCCGATCGATCACAGCGCCCGTGGGATTGCCCGGGCTGTTCAGCACAAGGGCTTTGGTCTTGGGCCCGATCGCATTTCTCACCATTTCGGCGGTCAGCTTGAATCGGTTTCCCGTCGTGTCCACGGTTTTGACCACGCCTTCCGCCAGCTCGACCATATCCGCATAGCTCACCCAATAGGGCGAAGGCAAAATGACCTCGTCCCCCGGGTTGAGCAGGGCCATGAAACAGTTGTAGAGGGCCTGTTTTCCCCCATTGCTCACGATCACGTTCTCGGGCTTTGTCGCAATGGCGTTGTCCCGTAACAATTTGTTGCAGATGGCCTCTTTGAGCTCTGAAATGCCATCGGTCGCCGTGTATTTGGTGAACCCCTCCTCAACCGCTTTCACAACCATGGCCTTGATGTTGTCGGGCGTGTCGAAATCAGGTTCCCCCGTCCCAAATTTGATCACATCAATTCCCCGCTTTTTCATCTCGATCGCCTTGGCGTTGATCGCCAACGTCGCCGACGGTTTGGTGTGCTGAAGGCGGTTTGAAATCATATTTGAAGGTAATAGATTTTAGATGATAGGTGTTAGTGCTATTGTTCACCAATTCGGTCACCTATCCGGCCACCAATTCGTTCACCAATTCGAACTATCCAAGGCTTTTCCTGATCTCCGCTGCCCTCTCCAATTCATCGTCAAACCGTTCCCCCATCTGGTGGCGCAGGTAAATCGATGAAACCAGGTTTCGGTGGATGAAATGCTTGGGTTTGATAGGTCCGAGCTCGTGGCCGAAATAATTTTCCATTTCCTGCACATCCATTTCGACTTCCTTGAACTCGGGATACAGTTTCGCGAGCTGGACCAGATTTTCCTTGTTCAGGTATTTGCCCGCATGCACAAAATCGGCTTTCAGGTTCAGGTAGTTTTTCTCGATGGTGTCCATCAGGCCTTGCTTACGGGCTTCGCGTAATCCACGTCCGCTCGAAATGAATTCAGGCGGGATGCCGAGCGAGTACAGGGCGGCGGTGAAGCTGATGGCGCGCGGAAGGCTCACCTTCCCGATGCCTCGGG
>JACRIF010000038.1 GCA_016220125.1 Candidatus Peregrinibacteria bacterium | reverse complement strand
CTGGAGGCGCTCGGGAAAAGCGCGCCCATCGACCAAAAAACCTGGACTTTGCTGGACGACGATCCCGCTTTGTCGGCTTCTCGTGCCCCGTACGCGGACTGGAATCCGTTGTCTCGGCAGGTGTACTTCGATTGGTTTCCTCCTGGCAGTCCGGTTGACCGCGCGCGGTTTCGCTCCGGTGTGTGTGGTGATATTAAACTCTAGTTGTAGGTCTAATTGGTGAACTAATCGGTGGCCTTTTCCTTAGCCTTCGGCTTTGTTTTTTTGCCTTGCGACGGAGGTATGAATCCTATAAAATTTGAGGGTCAATTTTTTCTGACCCCTTAAATTAAAAGTATGGCAGATAAAAAGCAAAGTTACTCGGCCGACCAGATCCAAGTGCTTGAGGGGTTGGACCCTGTGCGCAAGCGCCCTGGCATGTACATCGGCACCACCGATGTGCGAGGTCTTCATCATCTCGTTTGGGAAGTGGTCGACAACTCCATCGACGAGGCCATGGCGGGCCATGCCAATCAGATTTTGGTGGTCATCAACGAGGATGGCAGCATCACGGAGTCGGACAATGGCCGCGGTATCCCTGTCGACAAGCACAAGCAGACAGGCCTTTCCGCTCTCGAAACGGTTCTCACCTCTCTCCATTCGGGCGGCAAGTTCGGTGGCGAGGATTCAGGATACAAGGTTTCCGGAGGTCTTCACGGGGTCGGCGTCTCGGTCGTGAACGCGTTGTCGGTCAAATTGAAAGTCGAGGTCCGACGCGACGGCCATATCTATTCCCAGGACTATGTGAACGGGAAACCCTTGTCGGATGTGAAGGTCGTCGGTGACACTCTCTCCACCGGCACCTCGGTCACGTTTTGGCCGGATCCCAAGATTTTCGAGACCATTGTTTTCGATACCCAAACCATCGTCAACCGTCTTCGCCAACAGGCGTACTTGACCAAAGGGGTCAGCATTTCGTTCGAGGACAAGCGTCCCGGGCTTTTCGAGGGCAAACTGCCTCAGGGCCAATCCTATAAATATCGTTTCTACTTTGAAGGCGGAATTCGTTCCTACGTGAAGCATTTGGACCAGAACAAGGAGGCGATCGGAAAGATCGTCTATATTGAAAAACAAGAAGGGGATGTGAACGTTGAGATCGCCATGCAGTATAACCAGACGTACAACGAGAATATCATCACGTTCGCCAACAACATCCACACCACCGACGGCGGTATGCACCTCACGGGTTTCAAATCCGCGCTCACCCGCACGGTGAACGCCTATGCCCGCGCCAAGGGATTCCTGAAGGAAAAGGACGAGAACGTCACGAACGAGGATGTGCGCGAGGGTTTGACCTGCGTCATCTCCGTCAAATGGCCGGAACCCCAGTTCGAGGGCCAGACCAAAGGAAAGCTGGGCAATCCCGAGGTCCGCACTATTGTGGAATCGGTGTTCAACGAGAAATTCATGGAGTACTTGGAGGAGAATCCGAACGATGGCAAGAACGTGGTGGCCAAATGCATGCTCGCGGCGCGAGCCCGCATGGCCTCCCGCGCGGCGCGCGACACCGTGTTGCGCAAAGGCGCCCTCGAGGGGGCGGCCCTGCCCGGAAAGCTGGCCGACTGCTCGTCGCAGGACCCCAAGGAAAGCGAACTGTACATCGTTGAGGGCGATTCCGCCGGTGGCAGCGCCAAACAGGGTCGCGACCGCTACTTCCAGGCCATCCTACCGTTGCGCGGAAAGATTTTGAACGTGGAGCAGGCGCGTCTCGACAAGATGCTCGCCAACAATGAAATCAAGAACTTGATCATCGCATGTGGAACCGGTATCGGCGAGACGTTCGACATCACCCGGGCCCGCTACCACCGCATCGTCATCATGACGGATGCCGACGTGGACGGTTCGCACATCCGCACGTTGCTGCTTACGTTCTTCTACCGCTATTTCAAACCCATGATCGAGGCGGGCTATATTTACATCGCCCAGCCCCCCTTGTACAAGATCAGCCGTGGCAAAGAGGCGCATTACGCCTACACCGACGAGGACAAGGTGGCCCAGCTGGAAAAAATGGGCATCAAGGGAGGCGTGCAGGAAACCGACGAGGAAGAGGCCGAGGCGAATGCCGCCGCTGTCCAGGTTCCGGAAACGGAGGAGGCGGGCGACAAGAAAGGCAAGCCGGCCAAGGTTTCCATTCAACGCTACAAAGGTCTCGGAGAAATGAACCCCGAGCAATTGTGGGAGACCACCATGGACCCGGCCCGACGCACCATGATGAAAGTCACCATCGAATCCGCCGAGATGGCGGACAGCGTGTTCGACACCCTCATGGGTTCCGAGGTTCCGCCCCGACGCAAATTCATCCAAACCCATGCCAAGAAGGTGAAAAATTTGGACATCTAATTTTTTTCCGCTAAACTAGCGTTCCATTCCTAATTCTTAAATCGTAATCCAATCCCATGCGCCAGACATTCTTCCCCTTCATCCGCTACACCAAAGTGTGGTTCGGAATTTCCCTCGCGATTATTTTGGTGGGCGTAGGCGCCATGGTGAACAACAAGATTAAAAATGGTTCCTTCCTGCAATACGGGATCGATTTCACCGGTGGAACGCTCATCGAGCTCAAGCTCGACGACACTTCCAAGGATTTCTCGGCCGATTTGGGCGCCACGATCAACAGCGCGGTCCCTGCCGAAGTGAGCCAGATCACGGTCACGGACCAGAACACCTATATCGTTCAGGGCAAAACCCTCACCAACGACCAGTACGACACGGTGAAGAAGGCCATTCGCGAAAAGCTTGGATCCTTCGAGGAGATCAAATACAACACCATTGGTCCGAAAGTCGGAGACACCCTCAAACAGAAAGCCTTGTTTGCCATTTCCCTGGCCTTGGTCGCCATCGTTCTTTATTTGGCCTATGCCTTCCGCAAGGTCCCCAAATCGGTGAGTCCCTGGAGGTTCGGGCTGTGCGCCGTGGCCGCCCTGTTGCACGATGTCCTTTCCACCGTCGGCGTTTTCGCCCTGATGGGGTATGAGGTCGATGCGCTGTTCATCACCGCCATCCTCACGGTTATCGGCTTCTCCGTCCATGACACCATTGTGGTGTTCGACCGCATCCGCGAGAATTTGAAATTCCAATCCAAAAACGAGACCTTTGCCCAGGTGGCGGATCTCAGCTTGAACCAGACCCTTACCCGCTCCATCAACACGTCGGTCTCAACTTTGATCACCCTAACCGCGTTGTACGTGCTCGGCGCCCCCTCGCTCAAGACCTTCCTGTTCGCCCTGCTGTTCGGCATCACGGTCGGCACCTATTCCTCCATTTTCGTCGCCAGCCCCCTTTTGGTGCTCTGGCAGGGGAAGAAGGGAATCCGATAAATTTGAATTTGAACTTTGAAAAACCCCCGTCCTGGGATGGGGCTTTTTTGGTGATACGAACACCCATTGGATTTTACTGGTGCTCATCCTGCGCGCTATATCGATG
>JACRIF010000039.1 GCA_016220125.1 Candidatus Peregrinibacteria bacterium | reverse complement strand
TGACGGTTACCCAGAACGCCGGCGCGGCGACCCTCCTGACCAACACGGTCGTGGTCGCGCTCCGGTTCCGGATCGTGGCCTCGGGTGGAACCGGCTACGTCTCCCGCATGACCTTCTCGACGGCCCTCACCGGATCGGCAATGATCCAGGGCCAGACGCTCTACCGGAACGGGAATACCACCGTGTACTCCCTCACCCGGTCGGCGGGCCGTATCGTGGCTGTCGTCGCTTCGGCCGAGGACCAGGTGGTCCCCGGAACCCCGAACGACTACATCCTCGAGGTCACCATCGGGGGCGCGTCCTCCGGGAACACCCTCACGGTTGCCCTCATGGGCGACTCCGCCGCCACGCCGACCATGGTGGGAGGCACTGGCTACGTCTACAACGTCGCCGGCAGCCGCCTCTACTCCAATGCAAGCGACTTGTGCTCCGTCAACGGGCCCAACTTCGTCTGGGCGGGCTTGGTGCACACCGCGCCGACGCCGGCCTGCAATATCGCGCAGTTCGGCGACCCCGTCTACAGCACCGGCTTCCAGGTCGGGGCGTGGTCGGTCACGAACACCATGACCGCCCCCTAAGGCGGATCTGCTGAGAGAACCACCCTGCCCCCACCAACCCGTATCCGTACGGGTTGGTGGGGGGCTTTTTAATGTGTGGTGCCAGATTCAAGGCATCCAGAATTTGCCTTTAGTGTTTAATCTAGAATCTAAAATCCACTATCTGGTATAGTGTTCCCGCATTTTGCTCGTTATTCGTAACTCGTAATTTGTAATTCGTAATTAATTGTTTTATGAAAGTCGACATCAAGAAATTGCCGAAATCCGAGGTGCAACTCACCATTTCCGTTCCCTACGACGTGTACAAGAAGTGGGAGAAGAAGGCGATCGAGGAGTTGGGCAAAGAGATCAAGGTGGCGGGATTCCGCTCGGGCCATATCCCCGAGGAGGTGATCCGCGAAAAAGTCCACGCCGAGGGGGTTCGTTCCGCGACGCTCGACTTTGTGTTCCCCCAGACCTATTCCCAGGCCGTCACCGACAATAAAATCGAGGTCATCGCCCGCCCCAAGGTCGAGATCAAATCCGACATCCAAAAAGAGGGCGACGAATTCGTCTACGTGGCCACCGTGGCCGTGATGCCCGAGGTCAAAGTGGGCGACTACAAAAAGATCAAAGTGGCCCGCAAGCCGGTGGTGGTCGAGCCCAAAAGCGTCGAGGACACGATCAAAATGGTCATGGACCGCTACGCCGAGTGGAAGGATGTGGAGCGCAAGGCCCAGAAGGGGGACCGCGCCGAAGTCGATTTCGAGGGGTTTGACGAACAGGGGAACCCGATCCCGAACACCGCCAGCAAGAACCACCCCATTGTTTTGGGCAGTGGCGTGATGGTGCCCGGTTTCGAGGATGCGATACTGGGAATGGTCCGGTCGGAATCCAAGGAGTTCAGCGTTCAATTCCCCAAGGATTACCACGCCAAGCCCATGCAGGGGAAAACCGTTAAATTCAAGCTTGTCCTCAATCGGCTCGAGGAAAAAACCGAGCAGGCGCTCGACGAGGCCATGATCGAAAAAATCACGGGCAAGAAGCAGTCCGTCGAGGAGTTCCGGAAGGCTGTCGAAGAAGATCTGAAGTCCGAACTGGTCGTCCGCAACCAGCAGGAGCATGACAATGCGGTGGTGGCCGAAATTATCAAGATCACCAAAGTCGATTTGCCGGAGGCCATGGTTGAACAGGAGATCGACATGATGCTGGAGGACCAGAAGGAGCGTGTGAAGCAACAGGGGATCCAATGGGAGGATTTCCTGAAGCGGATCGGCAAGTCCGATGCGGATTTCCGCAAGGACCACGCCAAGGGCGCTGGAGAGCGCGTGTTGGCTCGCCTGGGAGTCCAATTCATCATCCGCGACTCCAAGCTCGAGGTCACCGATGAGGATTTGAACAAGAAAATCGAGGAGCTGGTCGCCCGTTACCCCGAGGAGCAGCGGAAAATGGCCCGCGACCACTACGAAAAAGACGCCGAGGCCCGCCGCCATCTGCGCCACAACATGTCCGCGGACAAATTGATCGATATGCTGTCCAAGTAATCAGCGATAAGCGATAAGCGGTATGCGGTAAGCAAAGCACTCAACGTGCTTACAGCTTATGGCTTACTGCTTATCGCTTTTTTTTAATCAACTTCTTTGACTCCAAACACCCCTTCCACCTGCTCCAGCTCGCGGATGATTTTGTGCACGGTGTCGAAGCTGTCCACGCTCGCGGTGATGAGCATATGGCCTTGGTCGCTCCCCTGCTCGCGGATATTCTCCAGGTCCAAAATCGGCAACTCGTTTCGGGCGAACACGTCCGCCACATCCCTCAAAAGCCCAATTCTCGAGCGACGGTCGATTCTTAGTTTAATCGTGTATTCATGCACTTTTTGGGTGCTCCACGAGGTTTTGAGGAAGCGCGATTTGTCCAACCCTTTCAGCATCTTGCAATGCTGTTTGTGGATGCTGACGCCACGGCCCTGGGTGACATAGCCGATGATGGGGTCGTTGGGTTGCGGAACGCAGCACGAGGCCATTTGGGTTTTGAACCCTTTCTCCCCGGTGATCAGAATCTCGGGTCGGTCCTCGAAATTGATGCTTTCCGACAGCACTTGGCGGGCCATGTCGGGCGAGGCTTTTTTCATGACGCTTTCGGCGGGCAAAACGTTCTTCAGGACATCGGCGGCGTTCAATGAGCTGTTCCCCACTTTTTCCACGAGGCTTTGCCGATCCTTCACCGACATTTTTTTGCCTTCATACACTTTGAAGATGCTGTAGTTCGCGTCAAGCGGGGGTTTGTTGAATTGTTTCAGTTGCTTGTTGATGAGCTCCTTGCCGATATCCATGATTTTCTCCGAATCCTGGTTGTTGAACCATTCCTTGATCCTGGATTTGGCGTTCGAGGTGCGCACGAACGAGAGCCAATAGCGGTTGGGTTGATCGGTATTGCCTGTGAGGATTTCCACGACTTGGCCGTTTTTGAGCGGAAAGTCCAACGGCACCATTTTTCCGCTCACCTTGGCGCCCTTGCAACGGTGACCGACCGAGGAATGGATGGCGTAGGCGAAATCCACGGGGGTCGCATCGTAGGGCAGGTCGAGCACATCGCCCTTGGGGGTCAGCACGAAAATACGGTCGTGGAAAATATCCACGTTCAACGACTCCAAAAATTCGGCATTGCTCTTGAGGTTTTCGTGAAGGGCGACCAGGTTTTGGACCCAGGGCAATTTTTGCTCATTCAGCACGACCTTCCCCTCTTTGTAGCCCCAATGGGCGGCGATACCGTACTCGGCCGTGATGTTCATGTCCTTGGTGCGGATCTGCACTTCGATGGGTTGGTTGTGCAGGTCGGGGCACAGGCCGATGATGGTGGTGTGGAGGCTTTGGTACCCGTTCGACTTGGGCACCGCGATGTAATCCTTGAAACGGCGCGAAAGGGGGATCCAATGCTTGTGGATGATGCCCAGGGTTTGGTAGCATTCCGCTTCGGTGTCCACCACCACGCGCAGGGCGAAAACGTCGTAGAGTTCCGTCACATAGTTCTTGTCCTTTTTTTTGAGCTATTTATAAATGCTGTAGGGGT
>JACRIF010000037.1 GCA_016220125.1 Candidatus Peregrinibacteria bacterium | reverse complement strand
TCGCCCAACTCGCGGGTCTTCTCGTTGAACTTTCCGCAGAAATCCTGGATGTTCACGCCATGCTGGCCCAAGGCGGGACCGACTGGAGGTGCCGGATTGGCCTTGCCGGCCGCAATCTGCAATTTAATGATCTGTTTAATCGCTTTAGCCACGGGAGTGATGAATTAGGATATTAAAAGGTGTATTACTATAAACATAGTTGCTACTTTTTCTCAAGCCCATTAATCAAATGGGGAACCGCCTCGCTTTTCTTGTCGCTCTGGAATCCGTAGAGATTGTCTCCGATTTGCACGAGGAGGAACGCGGTTTCGGGGTTGTTCAGGTCGTTGTAGTAGAAGCTTCCGTCCCCGTAGGCATTGGTTTCGTTCAGGTTCTCGGTGAGGCTGTTGAGCTGGGCGACAAACTGGAGTTTGACCGAGAGGTACGTCAGGCTGCCTTGGTCCTTGGCGCCCCGGATCTCGTAGAATGTGATCGGCTCCGGCACGGACACCGCGGCTTCGGACTGACCGGGCTTCGGCGGGACGGGCGCGGCCTCCTTTTTCATCACCGTCTTCACCACCTGGATATTCTTGACGGAGGAAAGATCGATTTTATCGAAGATTTGGCTTGCCGCGACCACGCTTGCCACCTTGTACCCTTCCACCTCATCCCCCACTTTGTAGAGTGAGTCGACCGGAATCGGCTTCGGGGACGCCCCCGTCTCTGCGGGGACACTGCCCCTGAAATCCAGATTGAGCCCTTTTCCAAGGCCATTGAGATAGAAATCTGCGGCGGCGAAGGCCGCCAGGATCAGCACGATGGCCAGTGCGATGGGGGCTTTTCTCATGGGCGGTTATTTCTTTTTGACTTGGGTGAAATCGAGCTCGACCGGGGTTTCGCGATCGAAAATGGAAACCAGCACCTTCACCTTGCCCTTCTCGGGATCGATCTTGTCGATGATGCCATCGTAGTTGGCGAACGGGCCGCTGGTGATGCCCACATGCTCGCCCACACGGAAGTCGATCTTGAATTTGGGTTGCTCGAGGCCGGTGCGCTTCTCGATGATGCCGAACTCCTCGGGGGTCACGGGAACCGGAATGTTGCCCGAACCGACGAAGCCGGTGACGTTGGGGGTGTTTCGGACCACATACCAGGAATAGTCGGTGACGGTCATATCCACCAGCACGTAGCCGGGGAAAATGCGCTTCTTCTCTTGCGTGGGCTCGCCACGCTTGAGGACGATTTGCGTCTCTTTGGGGACCTTCACGTCGAAGATGTATTCCTGCATATTGAAGGCCTCGATGCGTTGCCGCAGGGCCTTCTCGACGGCGTCCTCGTATCCGGAATAGGTATGGAGCACGTACCAGTTACGACCGGTACCTTTCGCCTGTTTTGCCATAGGAGTTTATTATTTGGGTAACTTCAGAAGCGCCTGATAGCCCAGAACCAGCACTTGGTCCAAAGCGCCGAGCGCGATTGCGCTGACCGCCATAAAGGCCAAAACGATCACCGAGATGCGAACCGCCTGATTGCGGGTCGGCCAGGTGATGTTGTTGAACTCCGCGATGCTATCCTTGAAATAGCGAGTGATTGTCTCCATGAAAAACGCTTAAAATTAAAGCGGTGAAATTCTAACAAAATGCCCCCGAGGACGCAAGGGAAAGTGCGATTCGGCTTAAAATCGATCGCCCAAAAGCCGTTTTCAGGTTCCAGGAATGCACCCTTGGAGTGCGAGGACTAGAGCGGATTCACGCTCTTGTTGTAGATCTTCCCCTCCGAAGTGACCACGCGCTCGTCCTGCAAGGTGGGCGCCGGGTGCGATTTGACCGCCTCTAGCACCTTGGCCACCAGGATTTTCGGATCGCTTTCGATGATCACATTGTCCGTCATGTCCCGTTTGCAGATTTCGACGATCTCGGGGATATGATCCGAGACTCCCCCGCTGCCCTTGAGCACGCCCACCACCTTGCCCTCGTCGTAGGCCACGGTGAACTCGTTCAAAGTTCCGATTCCGCCTCCGAGAAGGATCACGGCATCGCTGGAGCGGATGTTGATGATATCCCGATCCATCAAGCCCTGGGCCGTATAAAGGATGGCGTCGTAGTATTCAAAAGGCGACTTGTAGGTCTCTCGGTGCTCCTTTTCGCTGAACGCCGGGGAAATGCCCAGCACAAACCCGCCCGCCTTGTGGGCGCCGTAGGCCGCCTCGTCCGGAAGGCCCGGGCACGCGCCGTTCACCAAAATGCAATCCGCCTTGGCCAGCAAATGGCCGATCTCGATGGATTTCGCGATATTCTCCTGATTCTCGATGATAGGACCCTGCGAGGAGCCCATGACGCCAATGCGGAGCTTCATAATTTGGGTGTTACATAAATCTATGTATTATACCATTTTTCACGTCTCGAAACAAGCGAACATAAGGAGCCGGATGGTGGCTAGAATCGTGGCTGGAATGGTGGTCCACTATGCTAGCCACCATCCAAGCCACAACTCGAAGCACATTAGAAACTGTTTAAAATCATTGTTTTGTGGTTGCCCCGCCAATCCCCCATTCGGTAGAATTGGTCCACCAACCCTCCATGAGACTTTCCCACGCCTCCCCCTATCG
>JACRIF010000036.1 GCA_016220125.1 Candidatus Peregrinibacteria bacterium | reverse complement strand
CCAACTGAGCTACGGTGACATAACTGAATCCCTTTGATGTCTGGCATGTCACCCTGAGTCTGTCGCAGGGTGACATGACCTTTGAAAGCGTAGATAACTTACATTTTTTGAGGGATCAAAGCAAGATTTGTTGCGATGAAATTCACAAGCACGGAAAAATTGGGTAGGATAAGAACTTAACTTTGACCCAAAGTCCCATGGAAAAGCTGAACAACAGCCCGATGGCGGAATTGATATCCAAAGTCGAGAAATACGCCAACGAAGGGGATCCGAAGGCCGAAGATCTTATGAGGGAGATAGGGGAATTTAGGGTTCGCGCCGAAAAGATCATCGATGAGCGGGGGGCGGAGGAGAAAAAATTGAAACTAAAAAATGAAGTGGAGCAAGAAAAGGAGATCAGCCAATGGGTGTCGGGGATTGCCCGAGGGGTGGGCGTTGAGGCGAAAATTTTGACCCCTTTCGATCTTGCGTTGATCGCAAGGCACCACGTTGGAGTGTTCGAAACCGATGTGGTCGAACTCAATAAGATAAGAATCGGACCCGACGGGCCCGCAATAGCCAAGGGGTGGTGCGAAGATTTCCAAAAACTGATATTCCCCGATGGGAAAGAGGGCTTACTGCAAGTGAGATTCGACGACGAAGGAGTGGTGGCGGATGTCCGTATAAAGCGTAGATGAAAAAAGGCTGCGTGGTAAAATGGACCCATGAACCGACTCCCCCGCTCGTTTTTCGACCGGCCGACCCTTCAAGTGGCCCAGGAGCTCCTGGGCAAGATTTTGGTGATCGGTAAAACCAGTGGCCGGATCAATGAAGTGGAGGCGTACATCGGCGAGGGCGACCCCGCCTGCCATGCCGCGCGGGGTCAAACGGAGCGAAACCGGGTGATGTACGGGAAGCCGGGGCGCCTGTACGTTTATTTCACGTACGGGATGTACCACTGCGCCAATATTGTGACGGAGCGGGAGGGATTTCCGGCCGCGGTGTTGATCCGCTCGATCGAACCGCTAACGGGAATTGAAATCATGGAAAAGCGAAGGGGCAAAAATGACCATCTGGCCGATGGCCCCGGCAAACTGTGCATCGCGCTTGGGATGGATAAGAAAGGCCACAACGGCGTCGACCTGTGCGAATCGGGCGAAAACACGGTGGTGGACGATGGCTTTCGGCCGTCCATAATCAAAAAAAGCCGACGGATCGGGATCTCCGCCGGAAAAAACAAATGGTGGCGCTTCTACTATTAACCTTGGCAAACTACTATTACGCAATGGGGATGAAGCCTTCCGCTTATCGCTTACGGCTTACCGCTTATCGCTAGCTTTATAATTTGCCAAAAGGAACGACTCCTCGTATAATTGTCGTGTCCAAAACAAACATTCAAATGGAAATCAACCTCACTTGGGACCTGTTCGTCATCGTATTCTTCACGGTCATTATCGCCTATACCTTTATTATTGGGCGTAATCAAAGTGTTAAAATAATCATCAGCGCCTACATCGCGATCCTTACGGCCGATAGCATCGGCAACCTCTTGGAGCGCTATTTCATGGGCGACAAGCCCATCATCCGTTTGTGGGAAACGCCGACCGGATCCAGCTCATTGATCATCCTGAAAATCGTCATTTTCATCCTCACGATTGTCCTCATCACCACGCGCGGCAAATTCCAGATCAATATGGCCAGCTCGAATTCAACGATGATGCGGTTGGCCCAATCCATGGCCTACGGGGTGCTGAGCGCGGGGCTGATCACCAGCACGGTGTTCATCTACGCCTCGGGGGCTTCGCTCATCCAGGAAAGCAACCTGATCATGAACGACGCGGTGCTCACCATCTACAAGCAATCCCAGTTGGTGCGACTGATGATGAACAACTACAACGTCTGGTTTTCATTGCCCGCGATCGCCTTTGTGGTCTCCAGTTTTTTTGGGAACAATGAGGAGGCCTGATGCGTTTGACTTTTGAAAAACCCAATCGTAATATGAGTGGGCTTTTTTCGGGTCAGTAGCTCAGTTGGTAGAGCAGTAGCCTTTTAAGCTATTGGTCCTGGGTTCGAGTCCCAGCTGGCCCACCACAAATCGAAAAATTTTTATAATCTAAAAACACACTATGTCCAACACATCCCTTAAGACAGCTGCCGTGGCGGTGGCGTTGCTGGTGCTCACTGGCTGCAATCTGCCTTTTTTGAACAAGGCCTCGAAAGTGATCGAGGAAAAAGCCGGAAAAGCGATCGGCCAAGCATTGACCGAAACCGGCGACAACGGATCCGACAATCAAAATAACAATGAGCAGACCCCCCCAGAGGATTCCGGTAATAATGGAGGATCGGACAATGGAAACTCCAACAAAACGGATGTCGAGCAATGCCTGAAGGGTTGCGGATATCTGAATGGCACCGGCATGTTCTCGAAGGAGTTTTGCGTGGATAGCTGCTGGGCCGCTGTCGCAAAAGACACTGGAGATGTCTCCATCTGCGACACCAAGGTCGATCCCAAAAACGACTTGGTGCAAGCCGCCTGCCGCATCAATGTGGCCGAAACAACCCTGGACCCGAAGAGCTGCGCGGGAATTGGAGCCACGGCCGATGACATGATGCGTGTGAGCTGCGTTTCAAATGTCGCCACCAAAAAGAAGGATCCGTCCATTTGCGAACTGATCCCCGAAGGTATGTTCAGGAGCGTCTGCTTGGACGATGTGAAGAACGCCGAATAATGGTGAATCCCAAAAACCCCCGCCCCTCCAACAAAGGGGGCGGGGGTTTTATTTTGTGGAAAAAAAAATCAATGGTATCGTGGATCCAATTTAAATGACGCCTCCCACAATGAAAATCCTGTTGCTCGGCTCCACCGGCTTCATCGGTTCGCAATTCAAGGAGGCCCTAACCAAAAAGGACTATGAGTTGGCCACGCCGCGAATCGAAATCACGGACTTGAGCGCCCTTAGGAAGGCGATGGACGAGCACCGGCCCGACTGGGTGTTGAATTGCACCGGCATCACGGGAAAACCGAATGTCGATTGGTGCGAAACGCATGTGTCCGAGACCATCGCCGTGAATGCCTGTGGCACCTTGAATAGTGCCATCGCCGCCTCGGAAAAGGGGGTGTACTCCATTCACATGGGAACCGGGTGCCAATACAATGGCGACAACGGGGGAAAAGGCTACTCGGAGACCGATGAGCCCAATTTTTTCGGCTCGGTGTACTCGCGCTCCAAGGCATGGACGCAAAAATTGCTCCAGGAAATCCCGAACACGCTCCAGCTCCGGATCCGAATCCCCATCATGGGGCAACCGAACCCGAAAAATCTGATCGACAAGCTGGTGAAATACCCGAAAATGATCAACCAAATGAACTCCTGCTCGGTCATCGAGGATTTCATTCCCGCATCGATCAAGCTCATGGAGATGAAGGCAACCGGCGTGTTCAATATGACGAATATAGGGGCAATGGATCATCATTCCATCATGGAACTGTACCGGGAAATCGTGGACCCGTCGTTCAAAATCCAACTCATGACGGAGACCGAGGAGTCCGAATTGAACAAGCGGCGATCCAACTGCGTGCTCAACACCGACAAGCGCGAGGCATTGGGGGTGCATATGCCCCCGCTGAAGGAGTCGCTCAGAAGGGTGCTGAAGGAGTATGCGGCAAGGCGGAATCCCTAGTTCAATCCCCTGCTCAGCCAATCCGTGGCGCATGGCTTTTTAAAAGTGCGGCCCCGCCCACCCCTTAAGAGGGCGGGGCCATTCCCCTTTCTTGGATCATGGATTCCAAGGCGTATTAGGCGACCTGGGTTTCCTGAGCTTGCGGAGCGTCGGCATCCTGAGGCAACCCTGTAAAGGCAAAGTGGAGCCTAAGGGCTTCTTCCATGGCCGTATTGCCGCGGGCGATCGCCTTGGCTTTGCGCCGGATCTCGGCCGCGATCCGAAGATCCTCCCCGTACAGGTCGAACACGCGATCGTAAATCTTCGAATCGAAAACCAAATCACCGGTCTCCACATCGATCACATCCTCATGTTCGGTCAAGGCGTACAATTTGTCCTCGATGCGATACAAGTTTCCGACAAAACCGGGGCGCTCAATGACGCGTTCGGAGCGGAAGGCGCCGTGCGAATCCGGGGCTTGGGTATCGGAGCGGGTCGCGACTTCTGTGTGGGAGGAGTTCTTCATAAAATGGGGGTTTCAATGGATAAATTCGCGCAAATAGGCGGCCTGGACCCTGAAAGCGGTTTGTCCCACCAAAGTTGGACGGTTCGCCAAGGTTCAGATAAGAGTGCGGGAATCAAGCCTCTCCGCCGGGTTACCCCTCTACCCCCGAAATGCATCGGGGTTTCATGAGGGTTCACGAACGGAAACGTCTGAAGCAGCTCTCCTATTTGCACAAATCTAGCCATGAAGCCTGAACGGTGCCGAAGGTGTGAAGGAGCGTGTGTCTTTTCAAGCGAAGGGTAGAGACCTATTATATATTGATATGACAAGATTGTCAATAATATGTATTAATATAAAATAAAACCTTGATTTATGGCTTAATATAAGCTAAAATAAGGTTGACAATAGTTTATTGTCATCATTACTTCTGACAAGAATTAATCATCAAGAAAATGATCAAAAATGTGTTAAGGGACCTCGGCCTCGCCCCCAAGGAGATCGACGTGTATATGGTGGCGCTTGAGCTGGGGGCGCAGGCCGCCTCGGTGATCGCCCGAAAGGTCAAGATCCCCCGAAACACGACCCGCTTCCTGCTCGACAAGCTGGTGGAGCGGGGCTTTGTCAAAAAATCGACCAAGGCGAACACCCAGCTCTACACGCCCGAGGAGCCTAAAAACCTGATCAATCAGTTGGAGCGTCAGCGAGTGGACCTGAACGCGACTGTGGACCGGAAAATCGCCGAATTGAGAACTGTGATGGCGGAACTAGAAACGCATTATCGCCCGCAGGGAACCCGACCGAAAGTCACCTTCTACGAGGGGGATGAGGGGCTCATGAAAGTGTACGAGGACACGCTGACCTCGTCGGAGACCCTGCGCTCATTCGCCTCGTTCGACAGCATGCACGGCATCCTTCCCGAATACTTCAAAACATATTTTGAGCGGAGGGCGGAAAATAAAATCCATATCCGATCCATCCATCCCGACACCCCCTTGGCCGTCGAAAGCGTGAAACAGGACAAAAAAGTGGATCGCGAAAGCCGATTGATCCCCGCAAGCCGGTATTCCTTCACGCCGGAAGTTCAGTTGTACGACGGCAAACTGAGCATCACCTCGCTCAAGGAGCGGCTGGGCATCATCATCGAGAGCCGGGAAATCTACGATGCCATGGCCGTGGCCTTTGAACTGGCATGGCAGGAGGCCACGCGTCTGGACCCGCGCACCTCGAAAAAGAAAGGCAAGTCGTAAAACGGAACTATCCCTTGCCGCAATGGGCCAGCACATAGCCGAGAATCAAAATCGATTCGTTGCCCATGTGGGGATGGAAGGCGATACGGAAGCTGGCATCGGAGGCGGGATCATCGTAAGTGGAGGCGATATGCACTCCAACCCTCGCGGCGAAACGGCTGACCTGGACGCGGTTGAGCCCGGAGATTTCGCACTCGAAAATACCGGTCATTTTTTCGGGAATGGGATGGTGGTTGGAATCAAGAATGCCATGCGAAGGATAGACCAGGCGAATCCTGCCCGGCTCGTGGGCATTGATGGCATGGACCAGATGGACGAACTTGCAGGACAAATCCCGCAGGGCCGCCTCTCGCTGGGGCAAAGTCAGGAGGGTATCCCTCAATCCCAAGGCCATGGGGTTGGCGGCGATCAGCAACCGGGTCATGAGATCGGGGTCGTCGCTGCCGCCGGTGATCTGTTTTGAGCCAATGGACTTGATGAAGGAATTCGAAAAAATCGCGAATCCTCCGCTGCCCGCGTCGGCCCCCTTGAAACCCGAAGTGAAGTACGCATCCGGCATGGCACGGGTCAAAGGGCTCACGCGCCGCCCGAACGATTGGCAGCCGTCCTGCAACAGGTACAAGGGTCTTTTGAGGTCCTGAAAATAGCGACGGATGTCGGCAAAGGCCTCAAGGGGCATGAGAGTCCCCCGGCGAGTGACATCGCTGACCAGCATAAAACGGATGCGCTCGTTTTCATTGATGATCCTCAGCAATTGTTTCTGGAATTCCAAAGGGTCGGCCCCTCTCAAATCTGGCATGGGCAGGGTTCCGACGCCTTTTTTTTCCAAAATGCGCTGCAGATGACGGTACTCTTCGCGCCCGGATAGGACGATGTCCCCGGGAGCCATATATTCGCTGATCAATTCGAAGGCGCTGCTGCCGCTTTTTGAAAAATGCAAATGATCGGGGGAATAGTCCATCGAGCCGGGATCCCGCACGGGCGCAAGCGTGTTCAATATGCCATTCACGCAGGCGTGCCGGATTTTGGCGTAATTGGTTTTTTGGTCGATGGATGGGGAATCGACCCCGTTCTCGTCCTGGAAAACATAGTCCGCGGCGGCGTTCTTGAGCCACAAGTCGGTAAGCCCCACCTGAGCCAGATCGAAATTGGTCGAATAGAAACCGGCTTCCGTGGAGCGGAACCGGGCCCCGTATTCCTCGTCGCTCAGTCGATGGGGGGCTTCCTGCCCAAGCAACCCCTCAAAACGAGCCATATGCGCAAGCGCATGGGTTCGATTGGATTGGATCAGCCGATCGGAGGAGCGGGTGCTGTGCTCGAAAGCCTTGCGGGAGCGGATGCGGTGATGGTTGGAAACCATTTCCATGACGCTGTGCCGAGCCCCTTGCTTGAAGCTCTCGAGGATATCCGGAAAAAGTTCATCGGCGACTCCGGAAACATTCTCCTTGGAAAGGATCAGCGTGGCGCAATTTTCGATGGCCTTTCGAATGAGGTGGGCCTGTTCGGGGGCGGAAAGGAATTCCTGGATGCGAAGAATATCCAACTCGTTCGGATAGAGGGAAAAAATGGAGTACACCAGCTCCTTCGGGATATCCCCAGGCCTCAAGGAGTAAAAAGAGTGGAGAACATTCTCGATATCCTGTTCCGTGGGCTTGAGGAGGATCGTGGTCTCATTGGAACGGACAAAACGATGGGAGTGGAGGGCTTGGATTTTTTCAATGGAAGAGGCGGAGGTGGGATTTGTAGCGGAGCAAACCAGAAGCCACAAATCAGGGTTGTGGCCCACGCTTTTCCGGAAATTGGTCTCGAGCCCGGCCAAAAATTGGGTAAGATGCGCCAGGGTCGGAAACCGAGTGTGGATGTGGGGAAGCAGATCCGTGACATCCGACAGGGACTGGAGCGCGTCGGAACCGACCTCAAAACCCAAATCCGCAAACAACGCCGAGACAAGGGGCAAAAGGGTCGAATCGGATCCGGGGATGTTTTTAAGGGCAATCAGGTGCTGGATCGCCTCGCTGGCCCTGGGCGCGTGGAAACCGAAATGCTCGCTGGTCAATTCCACGCTCGCCGAGTCCGCCATCGGGGCGGAAGGGGAAAGGGCGTCCCGGACACTAGTTCGTACGGAGGACTTCAGGCTCTTCCGGCGTTCCCGGGCAACACTGGCTTCCAGAAATGCATGGAT
>JACRIF010000035.1 GCA_016220125.1 Candidatus Peregrinibacteria bacterium | reverse complement strand
TTCAGCCAATGCCAAGCCGTGGTGTCCGAAGTCCGTTCTGCCTACCGGGAATGTCTAAAAAATGGTCTGGAAACCCAGGCGCAGGCATTGGAGCGGTCATTCGAGAAATATTTTTCGCTCAACGAAACCGAAAGTTGAAAGGTCAATGAGAGATGCCAAGCTCCTCATACCCGGTATCGGGGTCGAATTTTCGGCTGAACGATAGTTCGTCGAAAGCCAAAACGACCAATTCCACGGTGGTGTTCACCACGCAACCGCCTTGCAAATGCCCGCCGATGACGGTGCCGGTGGTGTCGGAAAGCGAAAGGTGGATGTGGCAACCGTCCGGCGAAAGGGTTCCCGTGATCGAGACGATTTCAAAGGGGCCCTGAAAGGTTTTGACCGTCACGCCGTCCGCAAGGCGAAGGGTGGCGGTGGTGAGGCTTCCGACCGCCGAAAGCAGGCAACCGGCATCAACGCGCTCCGCTTTCGCGAGTTTTTCGATCTCGGTTCTCAGGTCTTGGCCGGGGGTGAGGCGAATGGCGATTGGGCGCATGGGAAAGGGGTCAAAAGGTGTCGGTTTCGGTGAGTTCGCAACTCAGGATGCGGTCCTCAGGGCCGAACAGGATTTTGGCGATGAAATTCTTGCCGGCGAGGAAAAGCGGAAACCAAAGGGGGTCGTCGGGCCACATGGTGTCGAAGGGGATCTGGTCATGGGTGAACCATTGGGGTCGCATTTCCTCGGTTTCCACGGGAGTGCCATCGAACGTGTCCACACGGAAGAGGTGGACTTCATGAATCACGGGGTTGCCCTGCCATTCGAATTCCATGCGTGCGACCCGCTCCATCGCGCCGATGGTGACGCCGGCCTCCTCGAGCATTTCGCGTCGGGCGGCTTGTTCGATATTTTCCCCCGGCGCGAGCTTGCCGCCAAAGCCGTTCCAACGCCCCGCGCCGAATCCGCGCTTCTTCATGCCCAAAAGCACGCGATTCGAGTCGACCGCGAGGCAAAGGGTCAATGGTTTTTTCGTGGAAATGGGGTCCATGGCTATTCCGTTTTAGGGGCTGTGATTGACTGGATGTCATGCACCGAAAGCCAGGCCGACATCATCCCAAATCCTGTCTTGTCGATTTGGAAGGGTTTCACGGTCTCGGGTTTGTCGAGGAAGATCAAAAGGCACAGTTGCTTGTCTTTGAGTCGTTCGAAAAAAGTGGGGATCTCATGGGCCTCGATTCCAATTTTGCTTCCGTATTGGCTGAGCAGTTGGCCCACTTTTTCAGGGGTCAGGTCGGAAAGCGAAATCACGCTTAGGACTTTTGCCTTGAGGGTGACCGGTTCGCCTGAATTCTTGAAGTAAACCGTATCGTTCGCTTTGATCCTTCCCCATGGCGCGCGTTTTGATTGGTACCAGCGGGATTCGATCGTCTTGTGGCCCGAGCGGAGTTTAGGCATCAGGCCCAACGATTTTTTCAAGATCGCGACATGATCCATTCTTGGCTCTTGGTTATTTTAACTTGGTCCAAGCCCCACACCTTAGAGATTTGAAACCTTTATCGGCGGAATCTATGGTTACGACTGCCGAAAAATCGGTAATTTCGTTAGATATAATATCGCTCAAAGATCCGGTAAATCCTTTTAGTCTGGAATAGTAGCAGCTAGTTCCGCCAGTGCTCTTATATGTTCCAGGCTGAATATCTGTATTAACAATAAATATTCCGTCACCGAATTTTGTCTGATCGGTAGTAATTGCGGAAAGGTCCTGTGTCCATGTCCCGCATCTGGTTGACTTGAAACCCTTATCGGTGGCAGCAATAGTTATAATGGCTGGAAAGTCTGTGATGTCATTGGAGATTATTTCGTCCATTGAGCCTCCAAAGCCACTAAGTCGGGAATAATAACAGCCCGCTGAAGCTTTGCGAGTTCTGTAAGTGCCTGGTTGTATATCGGTTCCAACGATATAATTTCCATCTCCGAAATGAGGCTTTGACAATGCCTCTCGTTTTGCCTTTAGGCGCTTGGCCTTCTCCTGCTTCTGGAAATTGATTTTCATCTTGTTGCGCTCTCTAACGCAGGCAAGCTTTTCCTTTCCGCCTTTCATAGAGGCGCAAAGCTGGGTCTTGTCTGAGATCATTTGATTGGTAATTTCGACTGGCTTAGTGACGGGGGCTAAGGGTGCTGAGGTGGCCAATGGATCAGTGCTTGGTGGTTGGGTACCCTCGGTAGCAAAAACACTAATACTGGCTCCCATGAGCAGGAACAGTATGATAACAATACCTAAGGTTTTATTAAGCATAATGTTTAAATTATTGAACTGCAGAATTGTTTTTACAAAGTGATGGCCAATGCGTTTACGGCTTATAGCTTATCGCTTACCGCTTGTTTAAGCTCCATGGCATTTCTTGTACTTCTTCCCCGATCCGCATGGGCAGGGGTCGTTGCGGCCGGTCTCGGGTACCGCGGGCGCTTGCGCCTTGGCGGCCATGCGCTGGGCCACGCGCGCCTCGGGGGAATTCGGGTTGTTGGTGCGCAGCGCCGATTGGGTGATGTTCCCCTCGATACGGTCTTGGTTCGTTTTGAGTTTGGTGGGATCGATTTCGGATTTCGGCAGGGCGGAGGCGGGAGCCTGCACGTTGATTTGGACTTTGAACAGCGTGTTGATCACATTGTGCTGGATAGCCTCGAGCAAGCGCTTGAACATCTGGAAGGCGTCCTGCTTGTATTCGGTGAGCGGGTCGCGCTGGGCGTACCCGCGCAGGCTGACCGCGTCGCGCAGGTTGCTCATTTCATCGATGTGCTCCATCCACAGGGTGTCGACCACGCGGAGGAGAATTCCCTTTTCGACTTGGCGCAGGATGCTGGGGTCGGGCAGGGCGTCCTCCTTCATGCGGTACTCCGTGTTGAGCACGTTGGTGAGGTAGTCGACCACGTCGTTGGGCTCCACCAGCTTCTCGAAATCCTGCACATCCAGCTTCATGGTGTCGGTGGGGAGCAGGGCGTTGACCGCGTCGGCGATGCCGGCCAGATCCCACTCGTCGCGGTTCTGCGAGGCCGTTCGGGAATGCACGATGCTCTCCGATTCCTTGCGGATCAGCTCGAGGATCTCGTTTTTCAGATTTTCGTTCTCCAAAATCTTGAGGCGTCGCGCGTACACTATTTCGCGTTGCTTGTTCATCACGTCGTCGTATTCGAGCAAATGCTTGCGGATGTCGAAGTTGTGGCCTTCCACGCGTTTCTGGGCGCTTTCGATGCTGTGCGAGATCAGGCGGTTCTCGATGGGCATGTCCTCGGGGAGGCCCAGGCGCTCCATCATGTTCTTGATCTTGTCCGCGCCGAACATGCGCATCAAATCATCCTCCATGGAAACGTAGAATCGGCTCTCGCCCGGGTCGCCTTGGCGTCCGGCGCGTCCGCGGAGCTGGTTGTCGATGCGTCGCGCCTCGTGGCGCTCGGTGCCGATGATGGCGAGGCCGCCGAGTTCGCGCACGCCCGCCCCCAGTTTGATATCGGTTCCGCGACCGGCCATGTTGGTGGCGATGGTCACGGCGTTCTTCTGGCCGGCCATGGCCACGATCTCGGCCTCGCGCTCAGGGTGCTTGGCGTTCAGCACCTCGTGCGTGATGCCGTACAGTTTGAGGAGTTGCGAGAGCATCTCGGACTTTTCCACCGAAATGGTGCCCACGAGCACGGGCTGGCCCTTGGCGTGGAATTCCTGGATGGCCTTGGCCACGCTCATGAATTTGCCCTTTTGGGTTTTGTAGATCACGTCGGCCTGGTCGATGCGGCTGATGGCGCGGTTGGTCGGGATGACCACGACCTCGAGGTTGTAGATCTTGAAGAACTCCTCCTCCTCGGTTTTGGCGGTTCCGGTCATGCCCGCGAGTTTTTCGTACAGGCGGAAGTAGTTCTGGAAGGTGATGGTGGCGAGCGTTTTGCTCTCTTGCTTCACCTCCACGTTTTCCTTGGCCTCGATGGCTTGGTGCAGGCCGTCGGAGTAGCGACGCCCCGGCATGAGGCGCCCGGTGAATTCGTCGACGATCAAAATCTCGCCGTCCTTCACCACGTAGTCGGTGTCGCGCTTGAAAATGGCTTTGGCTTTGAGCGCCTGCTCGATGTGGTGCACTTCCATGAAGCCCGACTCGGTGTAGATGTTGGTGACGCCCATGAGTTGCTCCATTTTCGCGATGCCCTCCTCGGTCAGGGTGGCGGCGCGGTCCTTCTCGTCGATCTTGTAGTGATCGTTCGGTTGCAGCTGGTTGATCAGGGTGGCGTATTGCAGATACTTCTTGGTGGATTCGTCGGCGGCCGCGGAAATGATGAGCGGGGTCCGCGCCTCGTCGATCAAAATCGAGTCGACCTCGTCGACGATGGCGTAGTGGAGCTTGCGCTGGACGCGGTTTTCAAGCGTCGAGGCCATGTTGTCGCGCAAATAGTCGAATCCAAACTCGTTGTTGGTGCCGTAGGTGATATCGGAATTGTACGCGGCCCGGCGCTCCTCGTTCGAAATGCCGTGCACGATGGTGCCCACGGTCAGGCCGAGGTAAGTGTAGATCACGCCCATCCAGGCGGCGTCGCGCTTGGCGAGGTAATCGTTCACGGTGATGAGGTGCACGCCCTTGCCCGTCAGCGCGTTCAGGTACACGGGGAGCGAGGCGACCAACGTTTTACCTTCGCCGGTTCGCATCTCAGAGATGCGCCCGCGGTGCAACGCGATTCCGCCGATCAGCTGGCAGTCGAAGGGGATCATGTCCCACGTTTGCTCGTCCTTGCCCAGCATGAACTTGGTGCCGACCAAACGGCGGCAGGCATTTTTCACGGTCGCGAAGGCCTCGACCAGCAGGTCGTTGGTGGTTTCGCCTTTTTGCAGGCGCTCCTTGAATAGCCGGGTGTGGTCCTTCAGCTCGGCCTCGGTGAGTTTTTGATACTCCTCCTCCTTTTTGTTGATCTGAGCGACAAAGGGGGTGATCTTCTTGAGTTCCTTGTTGCTGAAGTCTCCGATGATGGCGTTGATGATTCGAGTGAGCATAATTTGAAAATTTATTCGGATTGTGGCTGGAGTTGTGGCTGGGATGGTGGATCGAATTGGAGCCTGATTCATTTCCACTATTCTGGCCACTATCCTAGCCACCATTCGAAATCGCTTTCCGATTATAGTCATCCCTCTGCAAATTGACAAACGAAACGCATTTTTGTACCATCGTGGGGTCATTTTTCGAACCTAACAACCAACTATGTATTATCAGATGCCCCCCAGGAAGAAGGCGCATAGCTATCTCCTGCCTTTTGTCGTGATCCTCTTGCTGGTGGCCGCGATTGTGGGCGCCTGGTGGGGGCTCAACCGCTTCCTGACGGGCGAAAGCCAGAGCACGTTGAACGAGAAGGTGTTTTTGAATATCGAGGCCGGCAGCGCCAAGGCCATGACCGTGGGCAAGAGCGAATGGCAGAACGCGCCCGACAAGATCTATTTGTACCGGGGCGAGGGTTTGAAGACCGCGAACGACGGCCGGGCCACGCTCACGTTTTTCGACCAGAGCATCATGAGGCTCAACACGAACACCGAGACCTCGTTCACCTCGCTCAAGAAAAAGGATGAGTCGTTCAACATCAATGTGGAGTTGAACAAGGGGGATTTGTGGACCAAGGTTTCCCCGATTGTGAATCCCGATTCCAAATTCGGCATCACCACCGACCTCATCACGGTCGATACCCGCGGGGGCGTGATCAGCGTCACCGCGCCTTCCACGGTTTATGTGATCCAGGGCAGCGCGCAGATCGGCGTGAAGTTCAACGATGATGTTGTAAAAACTTACACCTTGGGTGTTGGTCAGCAGTTCAGCCTCGATCCCGCCAAGGTCGAATCCATCAAGAAAGGGGAGGATGTGGAGGTGATCTTCGCCTTGAGCGACCAGTTCCGCAAGACCAGCTGGTACCATTGGAACGCCAAGAAGGACGGCATGATCGACGCGTTCGAGGAATCGGGCGACGAGCCGACCGCCGATTCCGACACCGGCTCCTCCACCACAACCGTGACCGTCAGCCTGCCGGGCGACACCACGGCAACCGGAACCGACACCTCCTCCGTCACGGTGGGTTCGGCCACCCCGATCGGATCCGAGAGTTCCACCCCCTTGGCCAACATGGATCGGGTCGCCTATGTGACCAAGCCCACGCAGAATTTCGCGACCAGCAAATCCTCGATCGCGGTTGAGGGCAATTACGATTCCGCCAAGGTCAAGGCCGTGTACGTGAACGGCGCCAAGGCCACGGTGGTCTCGGACGGCAAATGGAAAGTGGATTCCGTGAAAATGGGATTGGAGGGGGACAACACCATCAAGCTCGAGGCCGAGGACATGGCCGGCAAGAAAACCGCCTTGGAGTCGCTGACCGTGGTGTACGACAAGACGGCCCCTGCGACCCCGGTCATCACGGAGCCCAAGTCCGCCACGCCCGGCGCGTCCATCGACATCGCATCCGTGGAGCAACTCATCAAGGGCACGGTGAGCGCCGACACCCAGGCCGTGATCGTGAACGACTACCGCCTGGGCAAATACGTGCCCGGCAGCAAGGCGTGGCAGTACTACGCCAAGGTCGAGTACGGCAACCTGAATGCGGGCGAGAACGAGTTCAAGGTCATCGCCGAGGACAAGGCCGGCAACCAGAGCGAGCCCGCCACTTTGATTCTGAAACTGACCCAAGAGGTCATCGATGCGGCCGGGGTCAAACCCCCCGTGGCCGACACCCCATCGGATACGGTTACCACCGCCCCCTCAACCTCGTCGACAGCCACCCCTGCGCCCGCCACCAACACCTCCGGCACCGGCGGGGTGAGTATCACGGCGCCCAATGGCGGGGCGGATCTGAAGACCAGCGAGACCGAGTTCGAGATCGCCGGCACTGTGCCGGAAGGCACCGCGAAAGTGACGGTGAACGACTACGCCCTCTCGCTCTTCGCCTCGGGCAGCACGTCTTTCAAATACCGAGCCTTCAAGAGCATCGGAAACCTCGAGATCGGCAAGGCCAACGTGTACACCGTCAAAGCCTACGACGATGCGGGCAAGGTGCTGGGTTCCGATAGCATCACCATCGACGTGCAAAGCGGGGCCAGCGCCGACCCGGTCGTCACCATCCCCACCGAAGCGTCCACCTATTCCACCACGCTCGACACCCTCGTGGTCGGCGGAACGGTCGGCAAGTGGGTTACTCGCGTGTATGTGAACGACAAGGAGCTGACAGAATACATTCCCGGCAGCGAGAAGTGGAGTACCTCCGTGAAGCTCCAATCCGGCAAGAACACCTTCACCGTGTCGGGCGAGCGCAATGGTGTTCAAACGGGGAAGGACTCGATTGAGATCAATTATCAGCAGTAGCTTGTTAGGAGGTTAGCTTCGTTAGCTTGTTAGCATGGGAATAGTGGTTGAATTCAATCCGGATCTGGCGTTGCGGAACGTTGCCGAATTTTCGGCGGGGCGACGACGGATCGAGGAATGCATCCCCGAGCCTTTGGAGGTGGGAAAGGAATACCCCTTCCTCAAAAAGGGCCAGCGGAACTACTGGCTCTTCGGCGAACTGCCCCTGCTGGAAACCAAGGGCGACCAACACCTCTCGCGCCCCTTGGCCAGCATCATCATTTTAGAGGCCGTCCACTTCAGGGAAGGTGATTCGGTCTACACGAAAGGCCGCTACCGCGTCGTCGAGGTCTTCAAGGATGGAAAATCGCATTTCGATGGATTCGCTAAAATCAACTAATCCGAATTAGGGTTACGCACTTGAGACTCGCACTCGCACTGTTGAGGGTGCATTTTGATGGGTTTGGGAAGGTGACGTAAGCCAAAATCAAGGCGCAATTTTGGGTGACATGGATGCGTACATTATTTTGATATTTGGATTTTGGCTATCGAGAGGTAGCCTTCTACATAAATTAACACCTTTATCAAAGCACAATAGATAATAATTTGCCTTGTGTTTATTGTAAGTATTAGTCTCGAAATGGATTTTTTTTAGTTTTTCAAAATCTGCATTGATTTCATTGATAAATGTGCTATCGCTTTTTTTGATATTGCGCCGTAATTTAATTTCAATTATTGCAAAGAAATTATTAAATCCAAATCCTTTGGATGGTAATTTAAAGGTAGTGTCAGTTACCCTTAAGTCGCTTGTGTCTAATACAACCACGTCAGATCGGTATCTCAAATTGCGACTCTCGCCATACCATCTAACTTCGCTATGAATGTTAATTGATTTCTCACTATCCTCAGTGTCAACAATTTGAGAAAATTTACTATTCCTTAAAAGTTCGGCGACCAAATGGCAACGAACATCGTCTTCAGTGAGAAAAACATGTGGGTATTTGACAAAAAATGAGATTAGTCTATCAAGTGAGGTTTCTAAGTCAATAATCGAACTTTGCGGCGTATTTGAATTATTCAAGACACTAAG
>JACRIF010000034.1 GCA_016220125.1 Candidatus Peregrinibacteria bacterium | reverse complement strand
CAACGAGGAGACCCCATAGACACTGGTTCGCATGGTTTCGCCTTCGTATGCAACGGTGTCGATGTACCCCACAAATGGCTCCACCCGGTCCACATCGGGCACATTCGCGGGATTGCGAATCGCCTCCACCTCACGATCCTTCAGGGACTCGGTGAAAATTTCGTAAATATCCGCGGGCCCCTTGGGTTCCCGCCCCGGCTCCACGGACATCATCTTGGAGCCAAAACCTTGGATCTGATTGAGGATCAAGCTCTCGGCGCCCTTGCCGATCGACATGACCATAATGATGGACATGATGCCGATCACGATGCCGAGAATGGTCAGCGCCGTGCGGGCCTTGTGGGCCTGCAACCCCTTCATCGCCGTTGGGAAAATGTATTGGAATTTCACTGACCAGATGGATTACAGATGGATACCAGATGGATCACAAATGGATTTTCCATTTGCAATCTATTTGTTTTCGGAGGGGTTTCGGGGGGTTATTTTTTAAACTCCTTTTCCGCTGTTCGGTGATGACGCACCTTGTGGTCGCCCACAATGCGACCGTCCACGATGCGAATAATACGCCGCGCGTGCTCGGCTGTTCCCGTCTCGTGCGTGATGAGCACGATGGTATGGCCATGCTCCTCATTCAGATGCTGGAGAATTTCCATGATCTTTTTTCCCGATGCGGTGTCCAAATTTCCCGTCGGCTCATCCGCAAAAATGACGCGGGGATCGTTCACCAAGGCCCGCGCGATGGCCACGCGCTGCTTCTCGCCACCGGAGAGTCGCGAAACGTCAAAATCCGCCCGGTGCAACAGGTCCACATCGCCGATGGCCTTCATGGTTCGATCATGCCATTCCTTGGAGGGGACATCGGAATACATCAGCGGGAGCATCACATTCTCATAAACCGATGTGCGCGCGAGCAGATTGAAGGCCTGGAAGATGAATCCCATGTCGTCGTTGCGGATGCGCGCGACCTCGTTGTCGGTGTAATCCTGCATCCGCTTTCCGTTGAAACGGTAGGTGCCACTGGTGTGGCTGTCGAGAAACCCCATGATGTGCAGGAGTGTGGACTTTCCGGAACCCGAAGGGCCCATGATGGCCACAAACTCGCCGGGCTCGACCGAAAACGTGACATCGTGCAGCACGGGAGTGGGACTCTCCTCATGGTTGTAGGTCATGAACAATTGCCTCGCCTCCAAAATTGGAACTACTTTTTTCGCCATTTAATTTTTGATAGCGGTAACCACCTTGTCGCCCTCCCTCACTCCCTCCAGGATCTCGACATTGCCATCGATCCCGCGAATCCCGACTTTGACCGGAACCTCTTTCATGACCTCAATGGTGTCGCTGGAATCCTTCGGATCCGCCTCCATCACCAACACGCGCACGGAACGCTCCCCTTCCTTGGCCAACACGGCGCGTTGCGGAATGGCGACCACATTTTCCCGATGGTCGGTCACGATATCGAGATTGGCGGTCATCCCCGACTTGATCCGTTCATCCTGCTGATCGAACTCGAAGGTGGCGGTGTAGGTCGGAACCCCTTCGACAATGGTTTCCGCCGGGTCGATTTTAACGACCTTCGCGCCAAACTGCTCCGAGGTGCCATACGCATCCAAAGTCACCTTAGCGGTATCCCCAAGCTTCACCTTGGCGATGTCCACCTCGGCAATGTCCGATTCGATCTGGAACGCCCCGCTGATCACCGACACCACCACCGCGTTCGCGGCCACGATCTCGCCCACCTTCGCCTCTTGGCTTGTGACCACTCCTGAAATCGGAGTCTTGAGAACGGTTTTGTCGATCCGGGCCTGGATGGCCTGAACATTGGCCGCGGCTTGCGCAATGGTGGCCTTTTGGGAACTCACATTGGCCTGCGCCTGGCGAACCTGGGCCTCCTGCCCCCGGATCTGCTCGGCTGTGCTTCCCGCCTCCTTGAGCGCCAACTGATCGCGGGCACTCGCCAGCGCATTCTTGGCATCGCTTTCCTGGCTTTCGGCCGAGGTGACCGAATTCCGGTTCATGGCCTTCTGCACCGCGATGGCCTGTTGCTTCGCGGACACGGCGATGATCTCGTTGTTCACATTTGTCTTTTCCAAATCCAAATTCGTCCGCTCCGTCGACGTCACAACGGATGTCAACGGCACCGTTTCGAGCGCGATTTTCGCCTTCCTGAGCCCGTCCAAGGTTGAAACAATCGCCCGGTCCACATTCTCGGAAGTCGGATTGGCCAGCGCCGCGGTCGCATCGCCATAGGCTCCTCCGGTCAACACGCCCAGCGAATTGTTGATCCAGCGACCGGCATCCTGCGCGCCCAGCAACGCAAACACCGCTGCCGCCTTGGCATTGGCCAGCCGGATGCCGTCCTGATCCAACGTGTTGAAATGGGCGTATTGAATGTCCGTCAACGTGAGCATGGATGTTTTTCCGATATTGACCGCCTTTGCCAATTCCGTCACCGCGTTGTTCAAGCTTTCCGACAAATCGACCTCCGCCTTGGATTTCACGGTTTCCAGATTCCGCTTCGCATCCTCCCAGGATTTTTGGGCGTTGTAGACCGCCGTCTGGGCGACTTGAATCTCCTCGGGACGGGTGCCCGCCCTCAGCTCATCCAACTTGGATTGCTGGCTTTCAAGGGCCGCCTGAAATTGAGCCAGTTGCGCCTGGGCGCTCTGCACGCTTGCCTGCGCCTGGCGACGCTGGGCTGCCAAATCGTCATCGTTCAGTCGGACCAAGATGTCCCCGGCTTTCACCGTTTGCCCTACCTCCACCTCGATCGCCTCCACCCTTCCCCCCATTTCGAACGCCAGATCCGCGCTGTCGGCCGACTGGACACGCCCCGTCACACTCACCTCCTGCACCAGATCCATCCGTTTGGCTTCGACCGATTCATATTGCACTTTTTTCCCTTGCGACATTCCGGCGTAAACCAAGCCCCCGGTCAAGAAAACGATGACCAATAGGACGATCCATTTTTTAAAGGAATGTTGTTTTTGGGGCTTCATGGGATTCGATTATATCTAAATATTCTACCATATTCTGAGTGAAAATACCACTCTTTTAAGGGGCAACCCATGGGTCAATTGACTTTAAATGCCAAAACCCATAAAATTTCCGTGCTTTGTGCCCGAGTGCGAACTTGCGAGCACAGCGGTTCGGAGCGAAGACAGCCGAGCGATGCGAAGATGCGATGCGCAGAATTGAGATTTGAAAACTGGCGAAGAAAGTTTTAAAATCTTAGAGCTGTGCCCGAGTGGCGGAATTGGTAGACGCGCACGACTCAAAATCGTGTACCTTCGGGTGTGAGAGTTCAAGTCTCTCCCCGGGCACCACACAACCTTTGCTCCCACCGTACCCAGGATTCGGTGGCAACCAAAGCTACTTTCGTATTTCAATGAACCTTTCCCGCTGCAAAAAAGGTTTTGTCACTTTGGGCACCCTCGGGGTGCTCCTTTTGACTTTTCCGTTCGCGGCAAGCCTTTTCATGCGACAAGGGGCCCAACCCTTTCTCTATGCATCGGCAAGCTCAACCCCGAACCGCCAGACGGCACTGGTGCTGGGTGCGGCAGCCTACCCCTCCCGGCTTTCGGACATCCTGCAGGATCGCATGGACACGGCCATTGAACTTTTCAAGGCTGGAAAAACAAAAACACTGCTTCTTTCGGGGGCCCCCAACGAAGTGGATAAAATGGCCGAATACGCCTTGGCGCAGGGGCTTCAAACGGAGGATCTGGAACAAGACCCCAAGGGCCTCAACACCCTGGCCTCGGTCCAAAATGCCGCCAAAAACCACAAGGCCCTTATCATCGTGACCCAAAATTTCCATCTGCCACGCGCCATTTTCATGGCCCGGCGATTGGGCATCGATGCCGTGGGAACCTCGGCCGATCGGCACGAGTACATCAAAATTTTCGACTTCAAAAAACGGGAACTGCTCGCCTCCACGAAGGCGATTTTGGATCTGTATTGGCCAATACACTAGGAATTCATGATGCCCGGAATTCGTTGTCATTCAAGGTTTTTGGCTTTGCCACGCCTTATTTCCCCATGCACCCCATGAATTGCATTAATTAAAAATTTATGTTATAATATACTATATTCCATTTAAAAATTAATCCCAAAATCCCATGGCCGAACGCGCCCTTCCCCAACCCGCCGAAGAAAAGGACCTGCCCCCTCCTCGGCATTTGGAGGCCTTGCCTGGCGGCCTGGAGGCCAAAGAACTTTCCGACCCCCTCGCTGATTTGAAAAACGCAAAAACCATCCGCGAGGCCAAAGAAATCATGGAAGCCCTGATGGCCAAGGGGATTTTGACAAAAACCAAAGAGACGAAAAGGGAGCTTTACCACCCGGCAAAGGGGCATGAAAAAACGGCCAAACCCCTGATCCACGCCTATATAAAAACCCTTCAACGGATTCGGGATGCGGAAAGGGAGCCACAAAAAAACAAAAGCCCCGAATCCCATATACAACATACCCGGGATCAGGCCAAAAAGACGATAACCACCCCAAAACCGGAGACGAAAATACACCATTTTTCCCCCCTTTACATCACCCTTTCGAACGGCCAAACCTACGATACCCTTCCCGATTTCGAACGCTTCTACAAAGCCTTCAGCCAACAGAATCCCAAAAAGGCTGAGGAGCTTAGGGCCGAATACAAAGCCCAGCTCAAGGATCGTGTCGACCTGATTCGCGAAGAATCGGAAGCGGAGGCCAAACGGATCGCCAGAGCGGAACGCATCCAGCGCCAATCCGACAAGGAGAGACCCGGCGTTCGCGACATGGTCAAAATGTACGAGGGTGTATGGATCACGCAATACCGCCATGGGCGATACGAGCCTTTGGTGCCCGCGGCCCAACCGATGACCGACGCCGCCAATCAGCGAATCCGCGAACTGGAGCCCATTAAAAAAGAAAAAACCGAGGCGGCGAAAAACCCGCCAGCGACTCCTGCCAAACTCTCTCAGCCGAAACCCCTTTCGGAAATGGATTTGGACGCCAAAAAACTGGCCGACGCCATCCGCTCCAATCCCCGCCTGAAAATCATCACGGACACCCTGATTGCCTTCAGGGAATCCAATCCGGCATCCGTCCTGCCCGGGGGCACCTTGGATCAGATTGAGCGCATCTTACGGATCGCGACCGAATGCCAAGAGACCGACGATGAGGACCGCAAGCGGGACGAGACCCCGAAAGGCATCCGCGCCCTGGTCCGGTTGGGCATCGACTCCTCGAACCTTGAGGATATCGCAAACCGCCTCGACACCATGATCGAAGAGGCGCGCCTTTCCCAACGCAAGGCGTCTTAGCTTAAAAATCCACTCCCAAAAGCCAGCAGGCACCGCCTGCTGGCTTTTGGCGTTTCATTCTCATACATTCAACTTTCGCTCCTGAATTTCCTCGACAATCGATTTGAGGAAATGGGAGAATTTCACGGTTTTCTGGTCCTTCGACTTGTGGCTGCGCACGCAAACGGAATCGGCTTCCACCTCTTTGTCGCCCAGCACCAACATGTAAGGCACTTTTTGGGTTTCGCCATGGCGAACACGTTTGCCCAAGGATTCGTTTGAGGCATACAACTCGACGCGTATTCCGGCCTCGAACAGCTTCCGCTGAACCTCCTTTCCGTATTGCTCGTGGGCTTCAGCCACGGGGATGATGACGGCCTGAACCGGAGCGAGCCATGTGGGGAATGCCCCGCCAAAATGCTCGATCAGGAAGCCGATGAAGCGCTCATGCGTGCCCAACGGCGCGCGATGGATGATGAGTGGATTCTTCTCTTGCCCATTCTCGTCGGTGTAAACCAAATTCATGCGTTTTGGAACCGCGAAATCGACCTGGTTGGTGGCGAGCGTGAACTCGCGGCCGATGGAACTGAACACCTCGATGTCGATCTTGGGGCCGTAGAACGCGGCCTCGTTGGGCACCTCGACGGTGTTCACTTTGGCCTTTTTCATGGCGCGGCGCACCATCTCCTCGGTGTGCTTCCAAAGCTCGGGCTCGTCGATGTACTTTTTGCCCAACTCCTTGGGATCGTGGAGCGAAAGGCGCATCACATATTTTTCGATGCCGAACAATTTGAAATATTTCAGATACATTTCCGTCACGCCGATGAATTCCTGCTCGAATTGCTCCTCGGTGCAATACATATGGGCATCGTTCATCTGCATGCTGCGCACGCGCATCAGGCCGAACAGCGCACCCGAATCCTCGAAGCGGTAACAGGTGCCATACTCCGCCAAACGGAGCGGCAGATCGCGGTAGCTTTTCGGAGTGGCGGAATAAATCATGTGGTGGTGCGGGCAGTTCATGGGCTTCATGTAGTACGACTCCTCCTCGCCATCCAATTTCATGGGCGGGAACATGCTGGCCTTGTAATGCTCCAGATGCCCCGAAAGCTCGTACAACTTGCCCTTGGTCAGGTGCGGAGTGCGCACGCGCACATAGCCGGCCTTGAACTCCTCCTCCTTCGCCAACTTTTCCAATTCCTCGATGAGCACGGTTCCCTTAGGGTGCCACAATGGCAAACCGGGGCCCACATTTTCGCTGAAGGAGAAAAGATCCAATTCCCTTCCCAACTTGCGGTGGTCGCGGCGTTCGGCCTCTTTGCGCAACTCCAAATATTGATCCAACTCCGCGCGGTTCTCGAACGCCAAACCGTAGATGCGCTGGAGCATGGGGCGCGTCTCGTCGCCTCGCCAGTAGGCACCCGCGATGCGATCCAGTTTGAACGAATTTTCGTCGATCTGGCTGGTGGCCTCCACATGCCCGCCGCGGCACAGGTCGAGGAAGGGGCCGTTTTTATAAAAGCTGACTTCGGTCTCGCCCTTGGCCTTCAGGTCGGCCACCAGTTCGGCCTTGTAGGGTTGATTGATCTTGTGGAAAAATTGGATGGCCTGGTCGCAAGGCTCCACATGGCCCTCGAATTTCTGATTCTGGCGGATGAGGTGCTTCATCTTCTTTTCCAAAATCGGCAAATCCTCGGGAATGAGGGTTCGCGGCAACTCGAAATCGTAGTAAAAACCGTTGTCGATGGTGGGGCCGATGGCGAGCTTCGCCTCGGGGAACATATCGACCACGGCTTGCGCCAGCAGATGCGAGAGGCTGTGGCGCTTGTGGTCGAGGGTGACTTGGGTGTGAGACATACAGGTGCGATTAGGGATTAATATTTCAGATTGATTACAAATTGATTACAGATTGACTACCAATGGATGACCCATGGATCGCCCGTCTCAATTTGCCGTCCATTTGTAGTCCATTTAGCGTCTATTTGGGAGGGCTTGGGATAACCCCCAAATAACCGGTAGACCTAAGTCTATCGGGGATCCGATGCTAACGATCGGATGGTTCCACCCCGCTTGTCCGATTGAAACATCGGACCGCTTTCGAATTGTGAGGAAAACTTTTCCGAGGCGGTATTTTCGGCGCGCGAGGGCGAAGGCTTTCAGTCGGGGCTTCGCTTCCTGTTCCTGCGCTTTCCAAAAACGTGTCCTTGGAATCCGGTATTTTCCTGAACCCGAGTTTAGCGATCCGTGGGCTTTGGGTCAAATTGATAATTTCCAATTCTGAATTTCCGCTTTCCATTGAATGACGATTTTTGAATGCCAAATTCCGAATTAAAAATTCAGCATTAAAAATTGACTGGAAATGGGGTATTCGGAATTTATTATTCTCTCAAATATGCTATATTGTTTGCATTAATCACCGAGCATGGTCAACCTCATCATCCTCATCGCGTACTGCGTCCTCATGGTCATCTTCCTGCTCATGAGCGTTCTCACGTTGCGCCACACCATGAAATTCGGCTACATCGACCCGCGATTCAAAACCCTGGGTTGGATTTTCGGATTCGTGGTGCTTGCGATCATCCTGGTCACAGTCTATCTGGTGACCAGCCTTTTCAATGAAAACCCGACGGGTGGCACAGCCCCCAAAACGACGACGAATATCAACTATTAGAAAGGACACAGAAAACAGGACTCAGAATTCAGCCGTGTCCTGAATCCTGACTGCTGAGTTCTCCACCTTGAGCACTCATTATTATGGAATATCTGGCTCCTGGATTGTCGGCATTCCTGCTCACGCTCCTGGTCCTCTGGGCTGGAACCAAACTATTCCCCAAAATCGGGCTGATGGACCGACCCAAAAACTACGGGCTCAAGCGGGCGCCCATCCCGTATCCCGGGGGGATATTGCTCTACCCCGTCTTTTTGACGCTTTGCCTCGTTTTTTTCGAGCCCAACGCCAAATTGATCGGCCTGCTCATCGCCGCAGGGATCCTTTCAGTGGTGAGCTTCATCGACGACCGGATCAATCTTTCCCCCTGGATCCGACTCATCAACCAAATCCTGGTGGGAATCATCCTGGTGGTAGCGGGCATCGGCATCTACACCATCAGCAATCCCTTTGGGGGAGTCCTTCATCTGGACACCATCCAATTTTCCCTGGAAATCGGCTCCAAGAGCCAAACTCTGCTGGTCCTTTCCTCCCTGTTCACGGTGCTATGGGTCGTGCTGGTGGTGAACACCATGAACTGGCTGGACGGCATCCCCGGGCTGGTCAGCGGGATTTCAACCCTCGGCGGCCTCACCCTCTTTTTCCTCAGCATCACCCCCTTGGTCAACCAGCCGGAAATCGCGACCATGGCCATTATTGTGGCCATGATGGCCTTCGCCTTCTGGCTATTCGATTTCACCCCGCCCACGATGCTGATGGGCGACTCGGGGACCATGTTTTTCGGCCTCCTGTTGGCGACCATGGCTATTTTTTCCGGGGGCAAGATCGCGACCGCATTCCTGATTTTGGGCTTCGCCATCCTGGACGCCCTTTTTGTGATCGTCTACCGACTCATGAAAAAACAGGCGCCATGGAAAGGCGGCGAGTGGGATAAAAACCGCAAAGCCGTGCACCTGCACCACCGCCTTTTGCAGTCCGGACTCTCGGAGCGCCAGGTGCTGGGCCTGATCTACCTGCTTTCCGCTATTTTCGGAATCACCGCTCTTTTCATAGGGACAAAAGGCAAATTTTGGGCTATGGTTTCCTTGGCGCTGGTGCTGTTCGTGATCGGACTGGTGCTCAAAGCCAAACAAAAAAACAGTTAAGCATCCCTAAAAAAATCACATGAGTTCAGAACTCTTTGAAATCATCATTCCGTCCATCGGATTTTTCACGGCATTCTTCCTGACCTATCTCCTGTTGGAAATGACCATTGTGGTTTTCCTCAACCGACTGATCTTCAGCAACTGGGGAATCGCCACGCAAGTCATCGACTACCCCAAACTCAAACGCAATCAAAGGATCGAGCTCGGTGTTTCGCTCTTCATCGCGCTCTCCATCATCGCTTTGGTGCTGCGCTCGCGGGTCATCGAGTTGCTGACCGTGTCCCAATTGGGGACGCGGATTTTCGCCTTGGAAGCCTTTTTGGGGATGATCCTCATCTATTCGATCACCACCCATCAACTGATTCGAAATGATTTCATCCAGAAGGTGCACAAATACCTTTATTTTTACCTCTCATCGTTGGTTTTCGTCGTCTGCATCATCCTGTCGGACCAGTATTACGGAATTTTCCAAAACTACATCCGCGCCAACCTGATCGTTCCCATCGCCCAAAACCATTCCCTGGTCATGGAAAACGATTTGCGCCAAGAACTCCTTGCCAATTTCCGCTATCGCATCCAGAAGGGCACCTGCCCCCGCGTCGACTTCACGACCCCGGATCAAATTGGCATTGTCCGGAACATGATCTATGTGACCACGCACCCGGACTTGAACATCTCAAAAACCCCCATCCTTCGCAGCAACCCCCGCGACTACATGACCGGTTGGCTCTGCGACGACCTTCGCGCCTCGTTCCTGCTGACGGAGCACGGACAATGGTATTGGGTGATCCAGGAAGGCCGGCTCGCCCAAAAATAGCAAAGAGGGCCTGGCGCCTTGAACCCGCCCCCGAATCAAACGCCAAACCATTCTGGAACCCCCCCGAGAATCCCATGTGAGCAACAATGAGTTCCGATCTGTTTGAAATCATCCTTCCGTCCCTTGTCTTCTTCTTCGCCTTTTTTGTCGTCAACATCCTTTTGGAGATGGGGGTAGTCTTTTTGCTCAACACCTTTTTCTGCAAGCATTGGATGATCGTGACCAAATTCGCCTGCTCGCGCCGAAGGAAATGGCATCGACGGGCTGAGTTTGCCCTCTGCCTTTCCGTATCGCTTTCGCTATTGGCGATCATTGCCGCCACCCACACCATCGACATTTTTGTCGCCTCGGATCTGGAAATCAAAATCTACGTCCTGGAATTGTTTCTGGCCACGCTCCTGATCTACCGAATCACCTCACGGCTGATTCTGTCCGATATCATTGGAAACTGCAAAGAGCTTCTTCTGAAAGCGTTTGGCTATCTGTTTTTTTTCACCTCGGTCCTGCTTGCGATCCTTACCATTTTATTCCTCAACCAGCAGTATGAAAGCTTCAAAAGGCTGATCCATTCCACCCTCATCTATCCCATCACGGGCAAGCATGCGCTTATTCTAAAAAACGGAACCAAGGGCGGCCTCATCACCGCATTCCGCGAGCAAATCTACCAAGGGCTTTGCCCTCGGATGGACTACTCAACCTGCACATCGGATGCCCCTGTCGTCAATCTGATCTACGTCACCACCCAACTCGACTTGAGGCTGGATACCCACCCCATCATCCACTCCGACCCGAAAGACTATCTGAGTGGTCGCGCCTGCACCAAGGGCTCCACCACATTCCTGCTCACGGACCATGGGCAGTGGTATTGGGTCATCGACGAAAGCAAGATTGTCAAAGAGTGAGAATAGGGTAAAATGAGGGCTCACCCTAGCTTTTTTTCGCATGGCCTCGTATTCGGTCCGAACATCAATGGCTCCGCTTTCGCGGAAAATCGTCCTGGAGCTTTGCGGCGCAAAGGCCTTGGACGACAAAAAACTGAAGGCCATCCGGAACCGGGTGACCGAGGCGAACGGCGGCGTCCTGCCCAAAAACCTGGAGCTGATCCAAGCCTATCGGGATCTGTTGGACGAGGGGAAAATCCAAAACTCGCCCCTGGTGATGGGGCTCATCCAAAAGCGCAAGGTGCGCTCGCTTTCCGGCATCGCCAACATCACGGTCCTGACCAAGGCCCTGGGATGCCCCGGCGAATGCATCTTCTGCCCCTCGGAGAAAGGAATGCCCAAAAGCTACCTGAGCAACGAACCCGCCATGATGCGGGCGGTGATGAACGAATTCGACGCCTATCGGCAAGTGAAATCACGCCTGAGCGGATTGGTGGCGCAAGGCCACGACGTCTCCAAGATCGACATCCGCATCGCGGGGGGAACCTGGGGGTCGGTTCCCGAGAACTACCGTCAGGAATTCTTAAAAGGAATTTACGCTGCGCTGAACGAGGGGCCGGGAGAGGAAACAGTGCACAGGACTCAGGAAACAGCGTTGGAAGACCTCATCAAGGAAAATGAGACGGCCCATTGCCGATGCGTGGGATTGTGGGTCGAGACTCGACCCGACTGGGTGGACGAGGAGGAGATCCGAAAACTGCGCAGCTATGGCGTCACGGGAGTTGAGCTGGGCATCCAGACTACGGACGATGCGGTCAACGCCTTCTCGAAGCGCGGGCATGGGGTCAAGGAATCCGTGGAGGCCACCCGACTGCTTCGAGACGCAGGGCTCAAGGTGTGCCACCACCTCATGCCCAATTTGCCCACGGCAACCCTTGAATCGGACTTGAAATCCGGACTGGATCTTTTCGACAACGAGGGCTTGCGGCCCGACTACCTGAAAATCTACCCCATGGTGGTGACGCCGTACACCACGCTCGAAACCATGCT
The DNA here is from genome assembly GCA_016220125.1 of Candidatus Peregrinibacteria bacterium. Classification (GTDB taxonomy): domain Bacteria; phylum Patescibacteriota; class Gracilibacteria; order UM-FILTER-43-11; family UM-FILTER-43-11; genus FEN-1329. The sequence goes on along the minus strand of JACRIF010000034.1, from coordinate 3,683 downwards.
CAAAAGCGACCCGACCCTGCACACCGCCTACAACGACGAGGAGCTGATGGAGCTATTGGCGAAAATCAAAACGCGCATCCCCGAATATTGCCGAGTGATCCGGGTGATCCGCGACATCCCGGCCGAGAGCATCCTGATCGGCTCCACCAAATCGAACCTGCGCCAAATCATGCAACGACGGGGCGTGGTGTGCCGATGCGTGCGATGCCGAGAGATTCAGGATACCACTTTCAGGACTCAGGACACCGAACTCAGAATTCAGCGGTATCGAGCCAATGAAGGGGAAGAAGTTTTCATCTCGATCGAAGAGCCAAAATTGGACAAGATTGTCGGCCTATGCCGGTTACGGTTGCCAAGCCAAAACCGAAAGCCGATTTTCAAGGCCCTTGAAAACGCGGCCCTGATCCGCGAATTGCATATTTACGGCCGGCAAAAATCCCTGGAAACCACTTCGAACACCACTTCCAAGTCCCAGCACCACGGTTTCGGGAAGGCCCTGATGGCCGAAGCGGAGCGGATTGCCACGGAGGCTGGGTACTCGAAAATCGCGGTCATCGCCGCTATTGGAACGCGGGAATACTACAAGAAATTGGGATACGAGCTGGAAGAGACGTACATGGTTAAAAGTCTCAAGTGAAACCCTTGAGACTAACCGTGGGCAATGTCCACGTCCTTGATGGGGGCGCTTTCCTTGTGCGCGAGCAAGACGTAGGTGAAAACCCAAACCGCGGTCGAGAAGACGTTGAAAAGACCCATCAGGTACGAAGTGACCATGAGGGCGGCGACTCCAAAAATAGCGATGAGGACGATCCCCACCGTGCTGACGAAAACGGAGGCCAGGTAACCGGCGAGCGCCACGATCCCCATGGGGATGAGCAATACCAGGATCACGTTCAATATGACCCGCGCGCTGATGAGCAACATCAGGATAAACACCAAAATGGTCTTCCGAAGATTCGCCAGAACGAGGATCACGCTTTCCCCGATGGATTTGATGACCCTTTTGTCATCCACCACAATGAAAAACTCGGCATAGGTGAACAGAAAACTCGCGATCAGCCCCACCATCGCGATGAGCAGAAAAATGGGCAATATGAAGAAAAACACCTTCTCGCCCCACCATCGCAAAACAAAAGAGGATTCCGTGAACACGGTGATCACGCTGAATGAACCGCTGATCACCGAATACTCGAACATGGGGAAGAACCGGCGCAGGCCGACCTCGAACGAACCGGAGATCGGCTCGTAATTCTTGATCCGCATGATCGCATGGATCAGGGCCGCGTGAAAAATGGGGGGCAGCACCGTGTATCCCGCCATAATAACGGCCGCCACAATCACCAAGGCCACAGTCAGCTTCGGGTAAGTGGAAATCAGGCCCCACACCACAGTGGCGGTGTCCCCCAAGCTCGGATCCTTATGCGTGAACAGGGTTGAAGTGGTGAAGGCATGATATTGGTACCCCAGATAAACACTGCTCACCACGGTGCTGAAAAAGGCGGGCACGGCTCCGTACCAGATCAATTTTTTGAGATGAACCTGGGTCACCTGCCACGCTTTGCGGACAATGTCGCGAACGGTCATGGGACGAAATTACCGTGGGCATTTTAGCATAACTCGAATAAGCGGTAAGCAGTAAGCAGCAAGCGATAAGCCCCGGCGGAAGATTATCCATTTTGCCTACCGCTTAAAGCTTATCGCTTACTGCTATTTTTTTGCATAGCAAAGGGCGCCATTGATTTTACACATGTGGATCCAATAAATTGGATAAACCTCAGAGGTGACAGATGACGCCCTAACGACACGCGATCCAAAAGGTTTTTACCCCCGCAAAGGGGATACCACCTAATTTAGGAACGGGTCGGCTCCTGGATTCCCGAAGGAATCTCGGAATCTCCCTGTTTCTAGATCCAGTATTCTTATAGCCCGCTACTGAGTCGCGGTTCCCCGAACCCACCATAGGCAGGATAACAGGGGTGATTTTATTTTTGTTTTGTTTGGTTTTTGTTTTTGGCCTCTCGCCTCATCCGAAGACTGGGCAGAGACTTGCTTTTTACCACGCCCCGAAGGGGTGGAGGGTAGAAAGCAGGGAGAAACCAAATACAAATACAATGTTGTAGCTGGTTCCTCACTTCTACCCGCTGGTTTTCAAAGACCAAGAAATCTATAAATTATAGCATTGATTGCGCACAAAGTCAATTCTTAAGACCCCGCATCTTTGCTAAGATGTGCGAAAGGCCCACAGAAAAACATCCAAACACTAGTCCCTCCAGCCTCAGCGCTAGCCCCTCATTTTCACATATCCCATGAAAGGAAAACTATTTCTCCTCCTTGGCCCCTCGGGTTGCGGCAAAAGCTCGGTGAAAGAGCTGTTGCGCCAACGCCACCCCGATTTCATGTACCCCGTCTCCGCCACCACTCGGGCCAAGCGGCCAGGCGAGAAAGAGGGTGAAACCTACCATTACCTGACTCGGAAACAGTTCGAAACCAAGATCAAAAAGGGGGAACTTTTGGAGCATGAGCTGGTGCATGAGACCAACTACTACGGCATCCCCAAGCAACCGGTGATGGAGGGCTTGGAAGCCGGCAAAACCATTGTTCGGGAAGTCGACATCCGTGGATATGAGGAAGTCCGCAAACACATTCCCGTCAAAAACCTAATCTCCGTTTTCATCACGGTGCCCAACCAGCAGGAGTTGATCGACCGGATCATCAACCGCGGACCCATGACCAAAGAGGAGTTGAAACACCGCATCGTGAGCATGCGGATGGAGCTGGCCAAAGCCCGGGAATGCGACTACCTGGTGGAGAACAAAGCGGGGGAACTGGAAAAAACAGTTGAAAAAGTGGAGAAAATCATAGAAACTGAGTCCGCGCCAAAAACGAGACGCAAAAAATCACGCTAGATCGATCCCTCTGTTCGGGAGTAGCCAAGTGGTAAGGCAGTGGCCTCTGGAGCCACCACGCGTAGGTTCGACCCCTACCTCCCGAACAGAGGGATTTATTGTATGTTTGGAATCAAGCAGCCAAGGCATGTCGCCCTCGTACGACTCACCCAGTGGCAAGGCATCCCGAAGAGAGGGGTTATTTTAAAATGGAGAACAATATTGTTAAAATTTAAAAATGTGATACAATAATGCACTTTATGCATCCGCCTATGAATGAATCCCACAAAGATCCAACCATCGCCCCTGAGCACAACGCCCCTCTTCTGAAAGAAGCGAAGCTGTGGATTCGTCGCATGAGCCTGCTTCTCCTGTTCAGTTCCAGCACCGCCCTGGGAGCTGAAAAACCGGAGACAGCCACCCCATGGGCCGGCCAATCGTTCCCCTGCTACGCGTCGGACAAAAAGGAGGTCGAACGGGTGGCGGCGGAGACGTTCAAGGCCAAGTTCGGCACCACCCAGGAAAAGGCGGGCGTGAGCCTTTCCATCGAGTTCAACGAGAACACGGGACGGGCGATGGTCACAGTTCGGGGAAAGGCCCGCAAAACCGAAATCCCGAACCAAACCGACCCCTGGGCCGGCCAATCGTTCCCCTGCTACGCGTCGGACAAAAAGGAGGCCGAACGGGTGGCGGCGGAGACGTTCAAGGCCAAGTTCGGCACCACCCAGGAAAAGGCGGGCGTGAGCCTTTCCATCGAGTTCAACGAGAACACGGGACGGGCGATGGTGACGGTCAGGT